>CANAJP010000011.1 GCA_947361615.1 uncultured Candidatus Melainabacteria bacterium
TATTCATTTAACATTAATTTTTAGTCTGTTTATCTTCACGACATCTCTAATTGGGACATTTTTTTTTTATTTTTCATTTTTTAATATTCCTTTCTTTTGAATTTATTTTAAACTATTTTCAGATTTATGTCAATATTTGTGTTAAAATCAAACTATGGACAGAATTGATTTTATAAACGCAAAAAGAATTGTAATTAAAGTTGGTACAAATGTTTTAAGGGGCGACGACGGTCAGGTTTCACTGCCGCGCGTTTATTCGTTTATCGAAGACATTTCAAAACTTGTTAAAACCGGCAAAGAAGTAATTTTCATTACCTCGGGCGCTGTAGGTTTAGGTAAGAAAAAACTCGGGCTTGAAAGCACCGAGGGCATGGCGTTAAAACAAGCCTGCGCAGCTATCGGTCAAAGCAAATTGATGTCGATTTACGAAAACGGGTTCGACTCATACGGAATCATAGCGGCACAAATTCTTCTCACTGAAGACGATTTTTCCATCCGCAGCCGCTATTTGAGCCTCAGAATTACACTCAATAAACTCCTAGAAATGAAAGCCGTTCCTGTAATCAACCAGAACGACACCGTTTCGACAATTGAACTTCTTGAAACCCGTAGTGAAAAAAAAGAAATCGCGTGTTTCTCTGATAACGACAAACTTTCAGCGCTTGTTGCGAGTGAACTCGACGCGGATTTATTGATAATTCTCTCCGATATTGAGGGGCTTTATGACAGCAATCCTAAAACGAACCCGAATGCAAAATTAATACGCGAAGTCGATGAAGTCACAGAGGAAATCCTGACGCTTGCAAGCGGCTCATCTGATGGCGGACGCGGCGGAATGATTACAAAGCTAGAAGCCGCAAAACTCGTTACACGTTTCGGCGGAAAAGTTCTAATCGCAAACGGCAAAATTCCGTTCATTATCAACAAAATTTTTGCAGGTGCGGATGAAGGCACAATGTTTCTTCCATCTGCGGAAACCCTTTCAGGCAAAAAACGCTGGATTGGTTATGCGACAAACATTATCGGCAAAATTGTTGTTAATGACGGGGCAAAAGAAGCTCTTTTGCAAGAAAAAAGTTTATTGCCGGTCGGAGTTGTTGAGGTTCTTGAAGAATTCAAAAAAGGTGATGTAATCTCGATTTTGGACGAACAAAACCGTGAAATCGCACGCGGAATAGTTAATTATGACAGCAACGCCTGCCAAAAACTCAAAGGCTGCCACTCAAACAACATCGCAGAAGTTCTGGGCTTCAAAAACTACGACGAAATAATAACACGCGACAATATCACACTATTATGAGGTAAAATATGGATTTTGAACATATCGCAAAACTTGCAAAAGAGGCTTCACTAAAGATTGCGGCGCTCTCGACAGAAATTAAAAATTCAGCATTAAACGCGGTCGCAGACGCGCTTGAAGCCAACACTGAGAAAATTTTCGCAGCAAACCGCGCAGACCTCACAGACGCTGAAAAACTTGTCGAAAACGGCGAAATCACAAAATCCACATTCAACCGTCTAAAACTCGACGAAAATAAAATGCGCGATATGATTCAAGGAGTTCGCGACATCGCAAAACTTCCAGACCCTGTCAATAAAACATTACTTAAACGCGAACTTGACAGCGGCCTTGTTTTAGAAAAAATAACCTGTCCTATCGGCGTTTTAGGCATAATTTTTGAGGCGCGTCCTGATGTAATTTCACAAATTTCATCACTTGCAATAAAATCCTCCAACGCCGTAATTCTTAAAGGCGGAAAAGAAGCTGTAAACACGAATAAAACAATTTTAGAAATAATCAACGACGCACTGGATAAAGTTTCAGGCTTTCCGAAAAACGTTGTATCACAAGTTTTTAGCCGCGACGACGTTGCCGAAATGCTCAAATGCGACAAATACATTAACCTGATAATCCCGCGCGGCGGCAACAATCTGGTTAAATTCATCAAAGAAAACACAAAAATTCCTGTTCTTGGCCACGCTGACGGGATTTGCCATATTTTCACAGACGAAACCGCTGACCTTGAACTTGCAACACGGGTAATTATTGACGCTAAAACCCAGTACCCTAGCGCATGCAACGCTGTTGAAACACTTTTAATACATAAAAATTTCCCATACCGCGAAGAATTATTGCAACGGATTGCCGCAGCAGAAATAGAATTAATCCATACACCTGATAGTTGGGCATTCGAGTATGGCGAAAAGAAACTTGCAGTAAAAGTGGTTGAAAACATTGACGAAGCGATATCGCACATAAACACTTACGGTTCAGGCCACACGGATTGCATTTTAACAAACGACACCGCGAATGCAGAAAAATTTATGAATGAAGTGGACTCCGCAGGCGTCTATCATAATGTTTCAACCCGTTTTGCAGACGGTTTCCGCTATGGTTTTGGCGCAGAAGTCGGAATTTCCACCAACAAAACCCATGCCCGCGGCCCTGTAGGCCTTGAGGGACTTGTAATTTACAAATACAAACTCCGCGGCAACGGTCAGATTGTTGACGAGTATTCAAAAGGCGTAAAACACTTTAACCACAAGGATTTAATTTAATGAAAATAGGCGTTTTGGGACTTGGCCTTATCGGCGGTTCAATTTTCAAAAAACTTCACGAACTCGGGTTTGATGTAATCGGCATATCAAAATCCCAGCAAGGTGAGGGCATATTTGCGGACATCGAACGGCTAAACGACCGCGACCTTGTTTTCGTTTGCACAGCGATGAACAAATGCCTCGAAACCCTCGACGCACTTGAAACCATCATGCCTGCAACCGCTGTAGTAACAGATGTTTGCAGCCTAAAAAGCTTTGTATGTAATAAAAAACGGCCTTACCGTTTTATCCCGTCACACCCGATGGCAGGCACGGAACATAAGGGATTTGAACACTCTTTTCCTGAACTTTTTAACGGTGCGAAATGGGTTTTAACGCCTGTTTTTGGAAATGAGGGGCTAGAACTTCTACGCGGAGTAATTGAACAACTCGGCGCAAAAGTAATAATCACCACGCCCGAAAAACACGACGAAGCCGCGGCGTTAATTTCACACATGCCACTTCTTGTTGCACAGGGGCTTTTTATGTGCGCAGAAGATAATCCTCTAGCGCTTGAGATGGCTGCCAGTGGTTTCCGTGACATGACACGGCTTGCGCTTTCAAACGAAGAAATGGCAAACGACATGTTCACAATGAACAGTGCGAACATTCAAAACGGGATTTTGAAACTTTACAAATCGCTGGGCGAACTCACAAATGGCAACTACCCTGAAAAGGTGAAAGAGATTAAGGCCAAACGAAAAACTATGTTCATCAATTAATGCCGTAACACTTCTGTCATGCTGAACTCGGTCGACTGAGTCGACAGCCATAGTGGGGCGGTTGATAAAACTCCATGCTGTCATCCCGAACTTGTTTCGGGATCTGTCAAACGACACCGACAGAATTCAACGCTGGCCAGATGCTGAAACTGTCTTGGATTATTCGGCCTTGTCCAGAAGCGTGGTTCTGGACAAGTTACGGGCTGGGGTACTTCGTACCACGGCGCCCTACCGAAAATCCGCAAGTTCAGCATGACAATATTAAAGTCACTTTTTAGCCGAAAGGTCTATGATATTGCCTATAAGGTCATAAATCAAGCGAAGTTGCAAGTCATCTGCGCATTTAAGAAGTTCATTTATTGCCGCACGAATATCTGTATCAGAAGAAATATCCTTTTTAATCAACAATTGAAATGGCTCAATATTCAAACATTCAGCAATACGCGGAATTCTTGATAACGATGGTAAATTTTTGCCTATTTCAATATGCGAAAGTGTATCAGGTTCTATTCCCAACTTTTCCGCGAGGTATTCCTGCGTAAATCCATTTAATTTTCTAAAATATCTAATTCTAGAACCAATCAATTTGCCAAATTCTGTAGCCATATATAAATTATGACGTTAATCACATTATAATATAATGTGATATAGTTCCTATTTTTAGGAAAATATTACCCAATTGACTAATATTCTTTCCGACATAATTATGTACAATAGAATTATGACTTAACTAGGACTTAGCATTTACCTCAAGATTCATATAGCAAACAAAAACCAGACCTGACGGTCTGGTTCTCCTTTTATATATTTTGCTTATAAACCTTATTTGAATACTTTTCGATTTCCGGAGTGTCGATTTCAAACACGTGGACACGGGCAGGCCCCAAGTCTACACGCAATTCATTGTCAAACGCCTGAAATATACTTTCGCCACCGTATGACGGAAGCAAATTATTCATTGGTTGTCCAGCTTTCAATGTCGGAACCTCTATGACGCCTGCTGTATTTCGGTTTACGTTTTTATTCGCGACAACAAGAAGAGTCTTGCCATCTTTATGTCTTGCATAAGTCACGATTTGATCGTTTTTATCACCCCATTTATTGAGTTCAATAAACGAACCGTCAACAATCAAATCCTTATAATTTTCGCGCAGGTTGAAAGTTTGTTTCAGGAAGTTTGCAATCTCAGGGTGGTTTCCTCCAGGGCGTTTTGACTTGTTAAAAATATCAAGTCTGCCACGGTGAACGGTCATCTCAGCGCTGTCCGTATCAGTAACAAGCGGGTTAAACATATCTTCATAACGATATAGGAAATAATCACCCGTTTGATATCCGTCAATATAATACGGGTTTGTCATCGGCAAAGTCGCCTGCAAACCGCTGACAAGGTTGCAATAAAGCGAACCGCCGTTAAACATTGCGGAAATATCGTCGTGCGAAGCAAATGAGCCAATCAAAGATTTACGCTCAGGCATTTCGTATGACATATTTAGGTTTTCTTTGACATAATCAAGCAATTCCCCTGCGGTTTCCCATTCAGAGAAAAGATGATACTGACCATAGTATGAATCAAAACCGGCTCTGAGCAAATCTCTCGGACGGTCATGCATCATATTAGCCTGCGGAGAAGCGTCTTCATACGTATAAGTTTCGGCAAGCCAGCCGAAATTCGGGTCTTTTTCGTGTGAATAAGGAATAATTATATCCCAGAACTCAACGGGTTTCGCACGTGCAACGTCAGCACGGATACCATCAATACCGAGTTCTACACACATATCAACGTATTTTTTATGCAGGTCAACAAGCGCAGGGTTTAGAATTCTGCGGCCCTCGTCCTCCCAAGGTTGAAACATTCTGATATCGTTCCATCCCTGAGGAGTTTTCGCTAGTCCATCCTCTTCTATAGCCATCAACTCAGGACGGTTCATAAACAACTCATAAGACGCACAGCTTGGCAAATCAAGCATTACACGAATTCCACGTTCATGCGCGGCGTCAATGAAAGCTTTGAATTGTTCTTTATCACTGCGTGGATCATTCGGCTCAATCAATGTCGGGTCAATCGCAAGCATATCTTTCGGCGCATAGACAGAACCCGCAGTTCCCATAGCTTTTAACTTTCCAGGTGGATGAATAGGCAGAATGTGAAGAGTGTTGAACCCTTGTTCTTTTATTTCATCAAGACGATTAATTCCTTTGAGGAACGTTCCTATTTCTTCGCCCTCTTCGATGTAATCGTTTCCGTTATAATCTTCAGCCGAAAAACTTCTCGGAACTATCGCAAGAATTTTTGCTTCACCGCGTTGAAGTTCATGCTTGAAATCGTTTTTATAATTCGCAAGTTTTTCGCTATTTTTGTCTGCTTCAAGACGGTGAACCCCTTGTAAATCTTCCCTGCCGGTTTCTTTAAGCCCGAAAGAGTTAATCAAAGCAAGAGAGTCCAAATATTTATTTAAAACATTTGCGTTTTCTACTGAAACGGGTTTTATTGCAGGTTTAGGCTGTTCAGTTTTGTTCAGACCGATTCGGGAAAAGCAGTTCTCCGCCACCTGCTTGCCCTGCTCTCGCAGGTCAACCCGTTGCTGCGCTGTCTGATACGCCGCTCCAAAATCTCGCGAAACTGACGCATCGCGAGATTTTCTCGGACAGGTAGATATTAAATTTGTTGAAACGCTATTTATCATGATTTCACCTGCTCTTTAGGTTTTGGAGTTTTGCCAAAGAAGAATTGAGCCGCAACGGTTGCGGTAAAGAGTCCGATTCCAAGACCGCCGAATAACTTCATCCACGCTCTTGAGTTATGTTTTTGTTTCGCAAACTTCATCGCCATATCGTCCATTGAAAGACCCGTCAATGTATACTTAAATTTGTTCGTTGATGGTCTGAACTTAGGTTTGATGTAGTTAACTTTACCATCCGGACACATTTCTTTCGGAATTTCTGACACAAATGATTCCGGCTTAATGAAATACCATTCATCACCGAAGAATTGCAGACAATTTTTACGGTATTCGGCAATTTCACCCACAAGCTTATCGCCTAAAATTTCTTTTGAACGAGGATGCATTTCGCCATCAAACATTAATCTCATTGAACCTTTGTACAACGTAGGGTCAGCGGATACATCGCGGTAGTTCGCACGACCGGCTTTGTAGTATTTATTGACCACTTTGCCATCTTTAATCTCGATATCAGACATATCCGTGTAGTCCGGGTGCGGATTGCCGTTAAAGAAGAACTTAACTGCGTAATCAGAACGGTGCGCTGAAACCATATTATATTTTGAAAGTTCAACGATTTCTTCTTTAACTTCACGTGCAATTGTGTCATCGCTAATCGCGTTGATGTTCGTCATTGTCGCAATTCTACGGTGCATATCAAGGTTATTGATAAGCCTGTAAATTGTACTCTTAAGGCTCATTAACCTGTTTGCGGCAAATGATTTCAGTATAGATTTTTCAGAATTAGCCTTACCGCCTGCAAGCGCCTGAGCTGTATCAGTAAATCCTAATTTCTCAAGTGCCTCTGCCGCAGGGTTCAGAACTTTACCGATTGTTTGTTCAAAGAATGTTGAATTTCCGTCCTTTGAAACAACTTTATCAAACTGCTCCATAGAATGCGCGATATCCGCAAGTTGTTTCATAACGTTTTCATATTGAGTTTTATCAGCAGCAATTCTATCCATATTAGAGCGCAAAAGCTCATTCATCATATCACGGTTTGAACGCGCGGCATCCATATTTTTCCAAGGAATATTCAAAGCTTCAAAAATCTTCTTCGTCATACGGTTAGAAACATTCGCAAGCGTAGTTTCTTCCGCCGCTGAAAGCTCTTTGAATATATAATCTTTCACTAGAGATGATTTATAATCAACTAAAGCAAGTTCTTTCGCAAGACTTCTGAGCATTCCCTGTGTCTGTTCGTTCAAGACCATCGCAGGACGTATAGTGCGGAACTTATGAACAGCATTTTTCGCAGTAATTCTATTGTTCAAAGCCCCGAGAACTTTTTCTGCCGGAATTGACTCACCCTGTGCCACTCCGGAATTATAAACCGCAAGTTTTTCAAGGATTTTTTGAGAGAACATAGAGTTCAGTTTTACAAAATCCGCTTTGCCGAGTTCCTTGTCAATAAATCCACCCTCTTGAAGCCAGCCTGAAAGTTCATTAGCATTAGGAACTAACGCCGCTACAGCTTCCTTATTCTTGATTTTTTTAGAAATATTTTGTTCAAGAACTTTTAAAATCTTTTGACCATCTTCAGGGTTCAAAACCGAATGATTGCTTGTCAATTTTGAAAGCAATTCGGTTCTCAATTTCTGGTTTACAACAGTGTTTGAGTCATACCCGACAATATCCAGAACTTCAGTGACAAGCCCCTCCGTCAAAGGTTTTCCGTTGTTCAAGGCAAGCAGGCTGTCCAAACGGCGGTACATTTCAGAACCCTCTGCATCGTATGTTGCATTAAGCGCTTTATTTAAAAGTTTTTTATTTTCTTCTGTTTTAAAATATGCACAAAGATTTTTCACCGGCTGTTCCGCAACGTTACACATCAAAGCGCTCATCACAGGCACCGCAAATCCGGCAGACAGCATCCATAAAGTATTATCCTGCGTTGCGACTTTTTTCATTTTTTCTTGAATATAATCGCGGCGGTTGTTCATGTCTTTTGGAACATTCATATGATCGCCTACTTTATTAATCTGTTCGTCAGAATACAAATCCCAAGGGAGATACTGCGGGTCATTAAAGAATAATTTTTCTCTATCCATGCTGTCTTTGTAGTGTTGACGTACATTGAACCCGTGGATTAATTTTGTAGGAATTTGAATTGCAACAACCGGCCATAACGCCATTGAAGCTAGGAAAGAAGAAATTCCGACAAACTCCATTGCCTTAGACGACGCAACTTGTCTTCTGGTTGCAAGATAAGTTGCCAGCGCCGCACCACCTGTTACAAGCCCGATATTATTAAGTTTACCGAGTTCATGGTCGTTTGCAGTTCCGTTTGCGCCTTTTTTCAACGCCTGCATATCATACGCAATGCCTTCAACAAGATGTTTTGGTGCGTTAAATATATTCGTATGAACCAGATGTCCCTCAGGCGGAAGCGGTTTGATTAAATCGTCACGAAGCGCATACGGATTTTCACGCTCCTGCTTCTGTTCACGAAGCGTCGGGAAAAATCCCTTATATGTTAATGTGCTGTTTTTAATATTATATATCTTCACTAGCACACCTCATATTTTTCTGTTGGAATAATAACATCTGACGCGTTCAATTTATCAGGTTTTTTCGTATAATTCACCGCGTTAAGCACGCCGGCAACGGTCGAAAATGCTGCAAGGCCCAGCATGATTTTACCGCCGTGTTTTTTTAATCCTTTGCCCTCACCGTTATAGAAGAGTTTTGCGCTATCTTTTGCCGCGCGAACAAAAGAAGTACAGGTTTTATCAAGCACGCCTTTTTTCCAGAACGTCAAAGACGCACCATCCATAAACCCTTCCCACGGTTTCTGCATTGCAAAACCGACTGCAGTCGCAGCCCAGAGATACGAAGACATTGTTTTGGCCATATTAGTCTTAACAACAATTTCTCTAATCAAAGGCTTAACCTCCTGATCAGAGTCGTTCAGATCCTCACCAAGTCCAAGTTTTTTGGCAATTTTGTCATAATATTTATTTCGCGCTTCCCCTTTTGTATCATCGCCGTAAAGCAAATCAAAACGCGGGAACTCAATACTTTCGTAAACCTTGTGATACTCAATACTTACGACATCAGTATCGTCCACGCTGTCAGGAAGTTCGTAATTAACTTTTGCATAAGGGAGTTCGGTATCAACACCCGTCAGGTGTTTAACCGGAGTGGTTATAAAACTCTTAGAAATATTTTTAGCAAGTCCGTAAAATAATACGCCCAATGCCATTTTCTTACCGAGGACATCAGCTTTCTTCTTATCAAAGTGTGAGAAATGTTTATTTGCGAGATTGAAAACACCCATCAACATCGCACTTCCGGCGATATAAGGGATTGTTCCCATCGTCAAAAATTCATAAAAATTGGAGTTTTTATTGCCTGTAATCCCTTTTGCAGGGTAAATTGTCAAAGCATTTGTAAATTTGTCAAAGCCTATACGGCTGCGGGTCATAAAATTGTTTTTCAAGAGTGTGTCGTGCGAATAATCGAGTTTTTTATCCTGCTGACTCGACGCACAAAATGATATTTTATTCTCTAAATTATTCCCTATAGGTGATATCATTTAAAAATTTCCCCACACTCACAAATGACATGGTTCTAACACTCATAAATATAAAATTTTGTTAGTATGCAGTTTTTTATTTTACATTTTTTTACAAAGGAATTAACGATTAAAATAGAAGAAAACGCTCGTAAATATCCCTGTTAATATACAGTAAACACCAAAAATATTTAATGAAAAATTAGAAACAAATTTCAAGAAATATTTTATACATACATATCCGACCAGACCGGAAACGACAGTTCCGACGATAATCTCAAGCCAATTGTAAGTCAAAAGTTCTGACAAATCAAGTTTTATTATCGGATAAACCATAGACGCCCCAAGAATAATAGGAATACTAAGTAAAAACGAAAATCTTGCCGCAGTGGTTCTATCTAACCCGCAGAAAAGACCGGTTGCAATCGTAAGTCCTGAACGTGAGAACCCCGGTAACGCCGCCAAACCCTGCGCAATTGACATTAAAACTGAAGTTTTCAAATCAACTTCACTCTTCTGTGGCGCACGTTTTGACAAGTATTCACTCAAGAACAAAACGCCCCCTGTAATTATCAGCAACAAACCGACAACAAACGGCAAATAAACAAGCTGCTCTGCAACTTCATGCAGCGGATATGCAATCAAAACGGTCACAAATGTACCAAGCAAAATAAAGAAACCTACACGTGCGTTCAAATCAGAAAAATCACGGGTTTTGAGTGCGTTAAACATTGCTTTCAAAATAACCCGGATATCTTTTCTGAAGAAAATCAAAACTGCAATAAGCGTGCCGAGGTGAAGCATTATGTCAAAGAAAACCTCTTGCGAAGACTGTTCGACGATTTCAATACCCTTAAACACCTTATAAAAATTAGAAGTAAAAACAAGGTGTGCAGAACTTGAGATTGGCAAAAATTCGCTCAACCCCTGAACTATTCCCATCAAAATCGCCTGTATTAAATTCATATTGCTCCCCTAATAAATCGTTACAGTATGCCAATGTCGAAATACATTTACCCTTCGAAATAACTAGCGCAGGAAGACTGGGTTTCCCACACTGAAACCTTACTGATTAAAACAATTTTTTCTTTTAATTTGTAATAAATAAATCTTGCAATCATTTCGCTGGACGGGCTTTCGCCTTGAAACTCAGGAAGCTCATTGATATCAACGTGATCAAGATATTCCAAAACCGCGTTGAGTTCCTTTTTCAAAACTTTATAATCAATTAAGATATTACTTTTATCCAAATCTTCGCCCGTAACGTAAGCTTCAACCATCCAGTTGTGCCCGTGCTGGTTTTCGCAAGCGCCTGAGTAATTCAAAAGATGGTGCGCCGCTGAGAAAAACGCCTGTGTCTTAATTTCAAACATATTATCTAACTCCTTTTACCTTCTGAAACAGTTCTTTCCTTAACAATCCCCTGCGCGTCAAGAATGAAGTCGCAGAGTTCTCTAACCGCACCGCGACCGCCATTTTTTGATGAAACAAAGTCACAAACTTCTACAACTTCATCCACAGCATCAGCCGGACAGCAGGAAAGTCCCGCTTTTTCCAAAATGCACAAATCAGGGAGATCATCGCCCATATAAGATACATTTTCAAAACCTAAATTATATTTTTTCAAAATCTCTTCAAGCGCCGGAAGCTTAAACTTCTGACCTTGATAAAGCTCTGTAATATTAAGATTTTCTGCACGATGTTTAACGGTTCCGTTGTTTCTTGCTGTAATTATTGCAGTAATAAACCCTGATTTTTCAGCACGAACAAGCCCGTGACCGTCTTTGACGTTAAAAGTTTTATACTCAATACCGTTCTGGTCATAAGTAACGCTTCCGTCGGTCATAACACCATCTACATCAAACGCCATTATTTTTATCTTTTTAGCTTTTTCAACCAATTCTTCTCTCGAAAGCATTCCTCGCTCCTTTTTCTCCATTATATTACAAATATCCTATAAATATACTATTTTATTTGAATTTTTTAAATTTATATTGACGCAGACCGAAAAAAGAAATATGAAACAAACAGAAGCCCAAAAATTTGTAAATAGAATTAAGCGTAAAATACAAATGTCAGACTGCCCGAAGCTGGATTTGAACCTTTGTAATTTTTCGCTTATGGACGCCGCTAAAGTACTTACAATGACATCGACATATCATTTTAACAAATACCCTAAAGGCAAACTAAAATGTCAGGTTCGCGACGCTTCAACCAAAATTGTTCTATCAAACTTTAATCTTAAAAACTTAGAATTAATATATTAAAAAAGCTCCCTTTCGGGAGCTTTTATTAATTTGCTCTAGTGCGAAGCTTTTCAGCCATTGCAACCTTTGCTTTTTCGTTATTAATTCGTCGCTGATTGACGATATCCATTTGCAAATCTTTAATCTCTTTATAATTTTCGACAGTTGCTTTTTTCAATTTTGCGCTGTGGTCAAATGCGTGGGCCAGCGTTCCAACAACAACCGCAAGCGGTGCCGCTGCCAGTGCAAATTTACCGACACTCTTCACTGAAGAAGGTGTATTTTGCGCTAAGGTCTTACAACCTGATGCTAAAGAATCTACAATTGAATTTTTATTAAATTTTTCACCTTGTTTAGTAACATTTTTCATTGCTGTAGCAACATTTTTAGTCGGAATTTTGTCTGCCAGCGCTGAAAGACCTTTCGGAATATAATGCATTGCGGTGAATGCCCCGATAAGTGTTGCCATCATTGTTGTTCCCGGGTGTTTTCTTTCAAAGTTTCTAACGCCCTCAGAATGTTCTGCGGCTTTTTTCTTTGCTAAAACAGTTCCGTCAACAATAGCAAAAAGACCTACAATACCAAGAGCGCCAGCTACACCGGCTGCAACTCTTGCCGCAGGACCTTTAAGATTTTTACCTATTGTATTAAAGAATTTTGTTGTTAAGCTATTATCTTTGCGGCCAAATTTTGCAGCTTCTTCAATCGCGTCTTGAGCCATTTGTTTTCCGCTCATTCCACGGGTTCCTACTGCATATTGAAGTCCGATTATAGCCGGAAGAGATGCGATTAAGCCATTAGTAATATTCTGGTGCTTTTTATCATTAGTCTGAATTTTTGCGGCTTCTCTAGAAAGTAAACGAACATTATTGTCAGAAAGACTTAAAACCATGTCTTCCTGTTGTCTGATTGCCGCTTCGCGAGCCTTGCGTGCCTTTGATTTACCAAACTCCAAATTATTATTAATTGCTTGAATTTGCATACACACACCTTCCATTAGTTTCTATATTATATCAAGATAAAACCGGTGAGTAAAATTTTTTGCCAACATGATAAAACTTTCTTCACAAAATGTTACAAACCTCGCTTTTCATGTTATTATACACGCTATGAAAAAGTTTTACATTCACACAATGGGCTGTAAGTCTAACCAATTTGAAACATCAATAATCATAGAAAACCTGACGACTCACGGTATGGAACAGGTCAAAAGCGTTGAAGAAGCAGATTATTTTATTCTGAACTCCTGCACAGTAACGCACAAAAGCGACAACGAAGCGTTTTATCTTTTGCGCAACGCTAAACATAAAAATGCCAACATTATAAATATTCTAACCGGCTGTATCGCTCAGGTGGAAAAAGAAGAACTTTTAAAAAAAGATTATATTGATTTTGTTATCGGAAACGATGAAAAATTAAAACTTTACGAATGCCTCACAAGCGGAGAAAAAATGGTTGCCGGTGATATTATGCACCAGACGGAGTTTAACAGAGTCGTTCTGAGCGACATGTCCAAAACCCGCGCAAGCTTGAAAATTCAGGACGGTTGCGACAACCGATGCACATATTGCATTATCCCGTTCGCCCGCGGCAAAAGCAGAAGCGCAGACAGCAAATTCATCATTGAACAAATCAACAATTTTGCCGACCATGGGTTCAAAGAAGTTGTATTCACAGGCATTCACATCGGCCAGTGGGGAAAAGATTTCGGGCTGGAACTCCTAGACCTTTTAAAAGAAGTTGAAGAAAAAACACATATTCACCGTTATCGACTGGGTTCACTAAACCCACTTGAAATAACCGACGAAATGCTGGATTTTCTCTCTAAATCCGAAAAATTTGCTCCGCATTTTCATCTTTCACTGCAATCAGCCTGCAACAAGACTTTACGCGCCATGAACCGCTTCTACACTGTTGAATTTTATTTGGAACAAATCGAGCGCATAAATGAAATGTTCGACCTGCCGTTTCTGGGAAGCGATATCATTGCAGGGTTTGCGGGCGAAACAGAGGAAGACTTTGAAATAACTCGCCAGAACCTTGAAAAATCCGGATTAACTCAAATTCATACATTCCCGTACTCAATCCGTCAGGGAACAGTCGGTGCCGGACGCGACGGACATCTTCCGGACAGTGTAAAAGAAGAGCGCGCAAACATAATCAAAGCGATTTCAAAACGAAAATACGATGAATTTGTACAAAAAAATATCGGAACAGTGCGTGAAATCCACATAGAAAAACGCCCTCAAAAAGCCACAGGGCTTCTCAAAGGCGTTAGTGAAAATTATTTAACTGTTGTGACCGACAGCAAGGACTTAAGCCTTACGAACACTCTGCAAAAAGTTCGCCTGACAGAAGTCCGCGACGGTAAAATTTTTGGTAAAATCATCGTTTGATACATCTGACAAGAGCAGACCCCGTCCTAGGCGTAACTGAAATATGCCCGTTCCCGAAAGAGAAGTACGTACCATACAATGCACCATTATCCACTGAAAGCTTTGACGTCCAATAAACCTTTGTCGTTTCCATATTACCAACTAGATCTCGGTTAACAAATAAAGTTATAGCCTCATACAAATTTGGCAACCTACTTTCACTATCATAAGAACTACAAGCTTTAGGTGCTGCATTACCAACAATAGTTCCCTGTAGATTTGACGCCAGTGGTACAGCGGTCGACACAACTGAATCTACAGAATTAACTGCAGTTATAAAACCGATATCTTTTCCAACAGTATTCGGCCCTTTTGTTCCATTCAAGTCATACACAAAATTCACACAAACATACGGCTGTGATTGCATTGTAGTTCGAGACTCAAAATCTGCCGAACAATTAGGATTGTAAAACACGGCTATACTTTCCCCGTTTGCTGTTTCAAATGCGGCAGCCTTAGTATCCAATTGTGAATAACTGTATGGATTGCCATTATAAGCCAGCCACGAAACATTTACCATATCAGAATTTAATTCAGACATTTTTAAAGGAAATGGAGTTATTATATCACCTTTCATTGTTGTAAGTTTATTGGGAATTCCACAATCCTGCAGGTGCTCACTGTCACAAATATTATTAATTTTTAAGACTTTTGAAAGTCCACTGGCGACAAAAGTTTCTGCGGCTGTATCTTCTGCATCGCTTGCACCTGCTGAACTTTCTTCTTTTAGGGTTCCATAACCATTTAATGCCGGCATTAACGCTATCGCCTGCGAAAATCTTGCATAAAGCGCTTTGCGCTGAGTATTCCAGGTGCGCTCGTTAATATTACCTGTCAAACTCGGTAACGTAATTGCTGCTACCACGCCGATGATTGTTAGGGATAATAAGATTTCAGCCATCGTAAAACCACGGCTAGTGGTCTTCCTTAGAGGCCCCCCCCCCCCCTGCTGGGATTAATAGAGTTCTATGTTTCATATTGTCCATCCTTTCTATAGTTAGTTTAAACCATGTTTCTAAAAAAAGCAAGAGGGGTTTCCGCCCCCCTTTGCTATTTCTCTAACTCTGCAAGCTTTTTATATAATTCAACTTGTTCATCAGAAAGATTTTTCGGAACTACAATTCTTATTTTTGCGCTCAAATACCCGAATCCACCGTCTTTTTTGGGCAAACCAAGCTCTTTTAAACGCAAAGATTGACCGCAGGATGTGCGCGGCGGAATCGTAATCGTGATTTTACCGTGCGGGGTCGTAATCTCTTTTTTACAGCCCAAAACCGCATCACTAGGTGAAACATCGATTTCTTTTGTTAAATTAAACCCGTCAACTGTATATTCCGGATCCTTTATGCTGACGATAAAGAACAAATCACCTTTATTACCGTATTCATCGGCTTTTCCTTCGCCACGAACACGAATTTTCTGCCCTTCCTTAACATCTTTAGGTAATTTAACCTTAATGGTCTTCGGTTCACTAACGATTCCTGTACCGCCACAGTTAGGACAGTAAGCGCCGCCATTACAATGCTTGCATTTTGACATCTCCGTATAAGTGACAGAAATAGATTTACCGTCAAGAATATCTTTAACCGTTACATTCAAATTCTTTGTGACATCAAGGTCTTCTTTTTTAGCCTGTTGAGCGCGTCTGCGTGAAGTTCCACGCTCAAAACCGCCCATTCCGCCCATATTAGAATAAGCGCCTGCGCCCCCCATCATATCACCAAACAAGGAGCTAAAGAAATCAGAGAAGCCACCCTGACCGCCCATAGAACCGAAATCAAATTGTTGAAATCCGCCCTGTCCGCCGCCAAAATTAAAGTTCTCAAACCCCGGAGGCGGAGTGTAATCCGCACCGCCCTGCCAGTTTGAACCTAAGCTGTCATAACGTTGACGTTTTTGTTTATCGCCTAAAACCTCATAAGCCTCGTTAATATCTTTGAACTTAGCTTCTGCCTCTTTTGTTTTATTAACATCAGGGTGGTATTTGCGCGCAAGTTTTCTATATGCAGATTTAATTTCCGAGTCGCTCGCCTCGCGTTTAACACCCAGTATTTCATAGTAGTCTTTATATTTCATAGATAATCTCCTACATTAATGATAATACAAAAAACGCGCCAATCATTAAAAATTAATCTTTTATTAATGCTTGCCAGAATTCAAAAAATATACTAGAATAATTCCATAAGATAGGAGTTTAAATATGAAAGAAGTTTACAGCAACGAACAACGCCGCTGGTACGACAAAGACCCGATTTTGTCAAACGCGGTTAAAACATTAGAAAATTCAGACGACGAAACTCAAATTCGCATTGCGTTAAATCTGATTAAAATCATCATTGAACACAACATCGAAGACGGCGAATGTGAAACAGTTGAAGACATCATCAATGCAGTTGGTTCAGGACTTGAAGACACCAGAAAAGGTCGCTGGTACGATATAGATTCAACACTCCGAACAGCTATGAACATGCTTCAAAACTGCCCAGCAAGCACCCAGAGAGTAATTGCGCAAGAGATGGCACAAATGGTCGTGAAGTCTATCAAATCAGATGAGGCTGATGAATAATCGTTCCTTACACACTTAAAAATTTGCACACCGCCATTCTTGGCGGTTTTTTAATGCGAAAAAGCATTAGTGTTCAGTAGTAAGTTCTTCCCAGATGCTTGGAACAACGACAAGCGCAGTGTAAACAATAAAACCGAACAGAATTAAGTTAATAGCCTCCATAATAACCTCCTTATGTAGTCTACACTATTATTATTCCCAGTTTTAAAAATTTAATAACAATATGAAACAAAACCTCCATCAAAAGTTGTAGTCCGTTTTCGTTTGTGTAATAATTTGCGTATGAATATTTTACAGGAATTTGATACAATAACAGCTATAGCAACCCCTTTAGGTACAGGCGGAGTAGGTGTAATAAGGATTTCCGGCGACAAAACTTATGAAATTTTGAGTTCCATTTACAACAAAAAAACTGAAATAGGGAAGATTTCGCACGGTTGGATTCTTGATGACGACAAAAAAATTGATGAAGTAATTGTGCTTCCGTTCAAAAAACCACACAGCTATACGGGAGAAGATGTTGTTGAGATTCACTGCCACGGCGGGATTAACGTAGTTAAAAATATTCTTGACTTAATAATCAAAAACGGAGCGAGAATTGCGGAAAAAGGCGAATTTACCAAACGCGCATTTTTGAATAAAAAGATGGATTTATCACAGGCTGAAGCCGTTGCTGATCTTATTCATGCTAAAACGAAAAATTTTGCAAAACATTCAGCCAAAAACCTTTCAGGGGTTTTGGCCGAAAAAATAAAAGAAATTCGCGCTGATATTTTCAAAGTTTTATCACGAATTATCGCCGGAATTGATTTTCCCGAGGATGTGGCCGAGCCTGAATATTCATATTTAACAGAAAATTTTGAACGCATAATCGCTGAAATTGACCGTATTCTTGAAAGTGCAAAAAGTTCAAACATAATGCGACAAGGTTTAAAAATCGCGATTGTGGGCCGCCCTAATGTAGGTAAATCCTCGCTTTTCAACACATTACTAAACCTTGAGCGAGCAATCGTTACCGATATTGCAGGCACAACACGGGATATTTTGCGCGAAAATCTTGACTGGGATGTTCCGATTACTCTAATCGACACCGCCGGAATTCGCGACACTCAAGATGTTGACAAAGTCGAAGAAATTGGAATTGAATTCTCCAAACAAGCCGTTGAAGAAGCCGATTTTGTAATCTTCCTCTATGATGCCCATGCCGGTTATACCAGAGAAGATGACCAGATTTTCAAACTTCTTGAGGGAAAAGAACATTTAATTGCAGCAAACAAAACTGATTTAGGCGTCAAAGAACTTATTGAATGCGCTTTGCCAATCTCAACTTACACAAAAGATGGTTTGGACGAATTAAAAGAACAAATAAAAAAATATAGTTATAATTTTTCAAACGAGGATATGGAGTTTACAACGAACACCCGTCAGCAAAATTGCCTTGAAAACTGCCGAGAATCACTGATGAATGCGTTAGTATCTGCAAGAAACCAAGAATTACAGGACTTAATATCCATAGATCTCAAGTCATCACTGCTTTTCCTCGATGAAATCACCGGTGAAGTGATTACCGATGAAATTCTTAATAATATATTTGAACACTTTTGTATAGGAAAGTAAAAACACAACACAATAGGTATTGTGTTGTGTCATTATACGACTAATTTCGGCATTATTATTGAAAAACTTTAACAACCTCTATAAAGTCTGTTACAAATCGTAACAGACTTTAACTGCGTTTCCTTGCGCGTCTTTCGCAAGTTCCGTACAACACAATACCTATTGTGTTGTACACGGTGAAAGCAACAAGTGTAAAGGAGCGCAGAAATGGTACAAATTAACACCACCACAGTGGCACAAAGAATTCAGGAGGCTGAACAAAAACTCGGACGCAAGTTAAACCAAAAAGAAATTGCGGCCATATATAATCCTCCACCACAAAAATCAGGCAAAGGCACTTCCGTAGAACAAAAAAACTTCACTCCCCTTGCCATCGCACAAAAATTTAAAGCAAGTGCCGAAAAACACTGGGGCGCAGTTAACACTGATGAATTCCAGAACTTACTCAGCGCGGTCAACAAAGACAATGTCATCGACATGCTAAAAGAATACAATTCAATCTCACCGAAAGAAAGTTTTATTGAAATGATTTGTGATGAAAAAGGCAACAGTTCGGCAGATAGAAAATCCGCTATTTCAAATGTTTTCAATAAGCTTCTCAAAAAAGCAAAAGAAGAAGGTGTGGACGTTACGCATTTTAAAAACAGTTTTAACACAGAGTTAAATCACCAGTTTAGCAAAATCGGTCTTACCAATACCGAAAAACTTGATGAAATAGTTAACGCATTAATTCAGGCAACAGAAAACAAGGAACAATTAACAGATTCCGAGATTGCCGAGATCGCCAAAACCCCAGCGTCCAAGCAGCATACAGCTGCAGACAAGCTTCTTGCAACCAGAATAAATTCTGCGCAGAAAAGTTTCAACAATCAGCTTAAACAAGACGGTTGGGCAGGTGATGTCGCAGATTTTGTCGGAAAACTTTACGGTTCAAAAAATACGGCAGACAATATCCGCAAAGACCTCAAACTTGCCAAAAACCAGTTTGCACAACTGGAAGCCGCAAAGAAAGAAGGACGTGAAGCTTATGAAGCCAAATTTCAGGAGATATTCGGCACAAAATTCGACCCGCAAAATATAAAAGTTTACGAAAAGAAAGAAGCCACCTACGCAAAAGCCAGTGCACATCATAGTATTGAAGAATTTTTCAAAGACCAGTCAGGCTATTTCTTAAACAGAAAAGGACTATCTGATGAATACACGACAATGCCAGGCACAGTTCCAACAACAATACTTGCAGCAACAAAAGAGGACGTTTTCAAGCGTGAAGCCAAAAAATTCGCTAATTTCTTAGGCGAAAACGGTCAAGAAGCACTAGCAACAGCATTAAAAAATGCAGGTCTTGAAAACGCCAGTGTAGATGAAAAATTCGAATTTGTACAAAAAATGGCAAAAGATGTAGCAACCCAGCTTCATAAAAACACATTAGAAGCCGGTGATGGTAAAGAGTTCGCTAAGGTTCAGCACGAATACGAATACTCGTATAAAGCGGCGTTTGGTGTAAAAAACGACATCATGAAACGCGTAACCGATTACAATCTTTCTCAACAAGCTGGTGCAGGTGCAGTAAAAGCGGGTGTGGTAATAGGAGCTTCCCTTACAGCAGCATTCACAGGCGGTACATCACTCGCAGCAGTGGCAGGAATAACAGCCGGAGCTACCGTCGCAACCGAGGTCACAGATAAATTCACATCAGGCGAGGTCATGGACACTCTAAAAGAAGACGGCATAATCGCGGCGATAAAAAAAGGCAACGAAAACACTAATTATACTGAAATTTTTAAACAAGCAGTAATCAGCGGCGGTATGGTACTTGTTGGCGGAGGAGCAGCAAAAGGCATACAGTTTGTATCGAAAGGTCTGACCACAACTCAACAAGCAGCAGCAATGTTCGGAACCGACGTTGCGGTTGGCATGGGCGCAGAAAAACTTATGACCGGTGAAATCACTGTAGAGGGAACTGTTTTCAACGTATTACTCTCCGGTGCAGGTAATATTGTGGCAGTAAAAATGGCCGCAAAAGCCGCAGCTTCTGGCAAAGCCGCAAACACTGACGCTGCAAAATCTGATATTGCACAGCTAAAAACCGCACATACGGAAGTTGTAGAAAAATTAGCTGCATACAAAGGTTCTGATGGCAAACCATTATTCAAACCATCCGAAATTGACGACATTTTCCGCAATTGCTCAAAAACAATCAAAGATTCCCCTGAAAAAATGTTTGCGATTTTAGACAATCCGGAAGAAATTGCGTCTATAATGAGTTGGAAAAACCGTGGTGCAGGTTTATGGAGAGCAATAGGTGAGCCTTTCCAATCAACAATCGACGCGAACCCTGCACTTTTCGGTGTAAAACCAAAGGCGGTTGCAAGCCCTGACTTTAAGGCACAATTCAATAACGCTCGTTCCATCAACGAACTTGAAGATTTAGTACGAAATTCAACTAACTCTGCAGAACTGGATTTTCTCGTCAACCAACTTAAAAGCAGACCAGCAGTTATTAATGCACCTATGATTGATGATATAATGACTAATGCAAAAAACAAAATAAAAATATTAAATGGAGAACAAAAACCAGGGGTCATTACAAGTAGACATGGTCATTTCATTGAAGAACTGCATTATGATAATAATGGCAATTTGCAACGAAAAGTCTTTAGGGACCAAAACAAAATCTTGAGTGATTTTACATATGATGCCGCAGGAAATATAAGCGAAACACCGCTGGCAAAACAAACGGTTAAAGCTGTCAGCGATAATAAAAAAGCAACACTACCTGATCCGGAATTACTTGCGCAAGCAGGTTTTACTGACGATGTTATCAAGGATTTAAAAAACAACTCAGGTTTCTACGGCCCGGAACTTGTTGACGAAGCTTTAGACATGATTGCCTTTTTAGAAAAAGAAGCCGCAGCCGGAAAACCTATCACAAAAGAACTTATTGAAAGCGCAATTGACAAATTTTCACCTGGCGCCTCTGGCAGTTCTGCCACCGTACAACGAAGTATGATTGCTAACAATTGGCGTCACGGCAACAAGGTTTATGAAGCTTATGGGCAAACCCCGCCAACCAGAACATCAGCACCATCCCACAACTTACCAAAAGTTATCACAGATGAGGTTAATCGAAATCTTACAGATGTACAGCGTGCTAACCTCTGGCGTTACGGAAACGCTCAAACGACAGAAGTATCTCCAGCCATACGACAAAAAGTAACCAATCACATAGAAAATATGTTAGGCAAACCAATAAAGCCTGAAAATTTGATAGCAGGTAAAACCGATAAAGGTACCTATCTTTCATATTTTGATGAAACAACCAACCTAACAACAACATTCACATTTGACGGACAACCAAACGGTCAATGGATAATACATTTCGACGCAGCTGGAAAGCCTATGGAAGTTGATCTTTACTCAATATATAGTGACGGCAAATTCCGGTTAAGATAACACAAACTCAGGCGGAAAAAGTCCTAGACTTTTTCCGCTTATTTTATTGGTTTTGGCATGATTTCTGAATACTCTGCGTGTTCTGATATAGCCTTGCTCCATTGATACAAAATTTCTTCCGCCGGAAGTTCATAGGAAATTGGTTTACAGATATGTATCGAAACATTCTTTTTAGGTTCCGGATTTTTCTTATCAGGATACCCATCCCATTTTCCGATTGCAACAGGAACTATATCAGCTTTTGCTTTCTTTGCAATAACTACAAACCCGCGTTTTAAATCATCGAGTTTTCCGTATGGTCTAGTGCCGCCTTGTGGAAAAACACCTAATGACCAGCTTGTATTCAATATATCTTTAACAGTTTTAAAAGTAGCGATTTCTGGTTTTTCACGGTCAACAGCAAATGCCCCGAGGCGTTTAATCAACCAGCCGCGCTGCCCCTCTTCTGAAAAAAGTTCTTTTTTAGCCATATAAGCTATAGGACGCATAACAGCCATTGACACAAATGGCGGGTCTAATTCTGAAACATGGTTTGCAGCATAAAGAAGTTTGTTGGCTTTTTTATGTTTAGGAAGATTTTCACGTCCTGTAACAGTAAAATTATAATACTTTTTCATAAAAGGAATCACCATAAAAAGTATAACGCCATAATAAAAAATCGTTCTAAAAATATTATATTCGCGCGCATATCTTCTATTAAAATTTCTAGGCTGCTTGTTCACTGTTTTATTCCTCATACTTAAAACCGGTCAATTTTTCCATTGATGCAATCCAACTTTGAACCATTTCATCAACGTTATCAGTATATGGTATTAATTCGCCAATTCTGACAATAATTTTACCTGTGAACGGAATATTTTTCTTTTCTTGAGTACCGACAACTCCAACAGGTAAAATCCCGCATTTAGTAACTTTTGCAAGGTTAGCAAAACCTTTATTAACGCCTTTTATAACACCGAATTCACCACGTGTTCCCTGCGGGAAAAGGCCTAAAACCCATTCTGTTTTCTTGATAGACATTGCGGTTTTAATAGTAGAAGCCCCGGGTTTTTCACGGTTTACAGCAAAAGCACCAAGCCAGTCCATCCACCAGCGGCAAAATGGTTTTTCAAAAAGTTCTTTTTTAGCCATAAAGCTTACACGTCGTGGCATAATACCGCAAATAAGGAGCGGATCGATATTAGACAGGTGGTTAGGACAAACAATATACCCGTTGTCTTGTGGAACATTCTCGCGTCCATAAACTTCGAGCCTATATATAATTTTATACCATATCATATACAGCCAACCGCACACAAAAATTTGCCAGAAGGTTCGGAACCAGTTGAATTCTGATGCATCACGTTTAGAATAATTTCTTTTTTCTTTTGCCATAATAATATTATACTACAAAACTTTGTTTTTGACATAATTTGTGTTACAATTTCAAAAGCTAGAGAAAAAAGGGAGATGTGTAATGAACGTAGCAAGCTGTCCATTAGAGAACGAATTATTTAAAAATGTCTACTCTAAAACGCCTGATTATATCAGAGAGTTGAATCTTATTGATTTTAACGAGAAAGGTGAATTTACTTTTCTACTAAAAAAAGAACACCTTGAAGCTTATGATGAAGAAAAAAATCCACACGGTTTAGGATTAAAAGAATGGTTTGCGAACTACGCGAAAGAAGCAAAAGTTTCAACAGCCGGAATCAGAGGCCCTCAAAACATTTTGTTCCCTCAGGACACAAGATTTCCGATCAACCTTGTTGGGATTGTTCTTGCAACGCTTGCAAAAGCACTTGTTGCGAACGAAAAATACGGCGATAAAAAAATCGTTAAAATTGCAGGCCGTGAGGTAAGATACAACTCAGCGATGTATTTGGAAGCAATCGCAAGAATTCAGGCTGCAAACAACATTATCACACTTCTTCCTGAGGGTAAAAAATCTATTCCTATCTGGCTTGCGTCATTCTTAGCGTTCAAACTGGATTTGCTCGGCGGTGAATATATTACATCAAGCCACGGAATTTCTGTTAAAAATGCAACAAAAGACTTAAATTCGCAAGGCAGCCAGTATCTTCCTGAAGAATCGCTTGAATTTGTAAATAAAATTCAGGAAATTTTTGATAAAACAGAAGAAGTCGGATATTATGCAATAAATTTTGCAGCGGCGCACGATGACAATATTGACCAGAACGTTATGAAAAAACTCAATGACGGTATTGATTTATACGTTGAATACCTGAAATCTGGTGTAGCAAAAGATAGCAATCTTGATTTAATAAAAAATCTTAAAGGCAAACTCGTAATCGATAACGTTGGCGGCTCTGCATATAGAACTTTAAGCCGCGTACTTGAAAAGCTCGGACTTTCTGAAAAATTCGACTGGTTAAATATTGAAGAAGATCCGTTCTTCCATTCAATCGGTAAATACAACAAAACTCCAAAAGGCGAAAACGCGTTCTATGATTACTCGGTAGATGCAACGGTTATAGCGACAAAACCCGACGGTAAGAAATTCTTCCCTGTAATCGACACTCTCGATTATGAAAACAACATCAGAAACTACCCGATGGGAACAGTTGTATTAATTACAGACCCTGACCACGACAGACTGACTATCGTTCAAAAAGACCGCGTTAAAAACATAGAATTCTTTGAAAAACACGGTATTGACTACGTTCAGGTTGACCCGAGAACAGTAATTTCCATTTTCACCGCGAACCAATCATTCTTGATGTTAATGGACTTCTGGGCAAAACAATTAAAGGCTCAAAAACTCTGGGATAAACACCCGCGCTTTATGATTAAAACCACAGCATCAGCAAAATCATGGGATGAATGGGCTGAAAACAATGGCGTTAAAGTTGTCAATGTTCCTGTAGGGTTCAAAGAAATCGCAAACATAATGAAAAAAGTAGAACTCAAACTCAAAACCGCGCCTAAAAAAGAAGTGATTATCGACGATGTTCTCGGGAATTCAATAAACCTCGGCGTCAATCCTCGCGTACTTTTTGGCGGCGAAGAATCCGGCGGAATGATTATGGGTACCGAAGACTTAATCAAATCTATGCACGGCAGAGAAGCTATTGCAATGCGTGAAAAAAGTGCAACAGAAGCGATTATTGTTGCAGCAGCACTGGTTGCAGAGCTCAACGGCAAAAAGACGCTTGCAGAACACTTTGTAAAACTTCTGGAAGAAAATAACATCGTTGCGAAATACGATACCCGCGTGGACATCGCTTACTATAACGAATCCGAACCGGATATCGAAAAACTCAAAGCTGATAAGCTTCTTGGTGAAGACAAACGTACTAAAAACGATTTATTCTACCTGTCAATGGCAATTGCTGTTAAAAAAGGTATCATGACACTTGAGGATGTAAAAGAAGTTCTGGCAGATACATTCAAAGAACTTGATTTTTCAAACCTCACAGCAATAAAATTTGTGGGCGACGGAACCTATTTAGACTTCACCGACAAATACATAGAAATCCGTCCATCAGGCACCGACGCTAAAACAAAAGCTTACGGCGGCGGCTCTGACCGTGAAAACATCGAAACTTTTGCAGGAGTTTTAGGTTACTATTCAGGCGAAAGAACAGAACTTCATCAAAAATTCATTTCTGACGAATTCTACGCGAATGCAAAAGACACAGCAATGGAATATTACCTTGACTTCGTAAATAAAGATGCGAACAACGAAGCTTTCGAAGTGCCGGATTACACTGAATTATTCAACTAAGGAGAACCTATGAACTTTAAATGGCTAACCATAAAAAATGTTGTGTGCGTATTATTACTATTATTAATAGTAATGTTTTTACCGCAGGTTATGGGAATTTTTCTATTATTCTATTCGGCTTTTGTTGTAACCTCATCACTTGAACCGTTCATTGAACGACTGCAAAAATATATGGGGCGCAAACCTGCTGCAACTATCGCGGTATTAGCATTTATGGTTCTAACCTTTATAACATTCATTCCAATTCTGGTTGCGTCTGTTAATGAAATAATTTCTTTTGGCGAATCATTGCCAAATAACATCAACGCGGCGACAAATTTTATCGCAACGAAATCGGTATTCGGCTACAAACTTGCAGACCTGATTGATCTGCAGGACATAATGGCTTCTATGGGCGGAATTGCACAAAACATTGTTAACAAATCAATTGATTTAACAATGAATCTCGCGCAAATTTGCGTATTTTTAGTTGTATTTACGATGATTGTTTTCTATTTTGCAATCGACAAAGAATATTTAGAAAAGAAATTTGTTGAATTCTTCCCGCCTGATATGAAAACAACAGCCAAAAATATTCTTGACACTATCGCGTTAAAAGTCGGTGCTTATGTCAGAACTCAGGTTTTATCAATGATTTCTGTGGGCGTAATGGTTATGATAGGCCTTGCTATATTGAACATCAAATATTCTTTCTTGCTTGGTTTAATCTCAGGGGTTCTGGATATAGTCCCTATTGTAGGGCCGACAATCGCACTCGTTGCAATAATTCTTGTGGCATATTCTGCAGGCTGGCTCAAAGTAATACTTGCAGTGGCAGTATTTTTAATTGTTCAACAGCTTTCAAACTACGTCGTAAGACCGTTTTTATTCGGAAGATTTATGTCACTTCACCCGTTGACATTGTTTCTGGCGTTATTCATCGCACAACAGTTCTTCGGAGTTGTAGGCGTAATCCTTTCACCAGCAATCGCCTCTACAATCTGCGTGCTTGTTGATGAGTTATATTTGAAAAAAATCAACGATGAAGAACCGGAGTTAATTGAGAATGGAAACTAAACTTTACACACCGCCGCAAAATAAAACCTGCGGCCTTGTTTTCTGGTTTTGCTATCCTGCGATAAACTCGTTTGCGCTCTCATCACTCGGATATTTATGGCTATTGAAAGAGGCCGAAATGCTTGAGGATGTTTGCGTGGAAAAAATCACGACAGACACACAAACGACAAGATTTATGCCGTCGGAAGTAGATTTGATGGCATTCTCGTTCTCATTTGATTTAGATTTTCTGAATATTCTTCAAATGCTTGAGAAATATAATATTCCGCTTCGCGCATCCGAACGCGATGAAAATCATCCGCTTGTTTTTGCAGGCGGACCGGTTGTAAGCGCTAACCCCGAACCATACCGCGACTTTTTTGATTTTGTCGTAATCGGCGATGGAGAAAAGGTAAATGTTCAGGTTGTCAATCTTATCAAAGAGAACAGAGGGCGTTCGCGCGCTGAACTTCTGAAACTCCTCTCGCAGGTTGAAGGTGTTTATGTTCCATCATTGCCGGCTACTGTCAAAAAATCAACAAAAAAGCTTTCACAATGTATCTATTCAACGATTTTAAGTGATGAATCATTTTTCAAAGACACATTTATTATTGAAGTTGAGCGCGGCTGCGCAAATTGCTGCCGATTTTGCCTCGCAAGTTTTCTAAATCTTCCGATAAGATTTGTGCCTCTTGATGAGTTAAAACGGGTTATTGATTTAGGACTTTCGCACACCAACAAAATCGCGCTTCTGGGCGCACAAATCAGCGCACACCCGCAATTCAACGAACTTTGCCGCTATATCTACGACAAAGCACTTGAAAATTCTGAAATCGAAATGAATTTTTCGTCTCTGCGCGTTGACGCGATAACGCCTGACGTTATCAAAACGCTTGTTTTAACAGGTCAAAAACACTCAACACTCGCTGTTGAAGCAGGAAGTGAACGTCTTAGAAAAGTTATTAACAAAAATATAACCGAAGAACAAATCTTTTCAGCAGTGAAAATCGCACAAAAAAACGGGCTTAAAGGGTTAAAGTTTTACGCAATGATAGGGCTTCCAACCGAAACACAGGAAGATATAGACGAACTAATTTCGCTTGCAAAACGTTTAAAATCAACCTTCAAAGGATTCGATATTTCATTTGGAATTTCTACGTTCGTTCCAAAAGCCCATACACCATTCCAATGGTGTGGCCGCGAAAACATAAAATCCCTGGAGAAAAAAACAGCTTATTTAACAAAAGAATTCCACAAACTCGGCATAAACGTAGGTATTTCAAGCGCGAAATGGGATTACTGGCAGGCTGTTCTTTCACGTGGCGATGGAACTTTTACACAATTTCTGATTGATGTATACAATCTCGGCGGAAAAACAGGAGCATTCAAACAAGCAGCGAAACAAAACAACATAGACACAGATTATTTTGCCGAAAAAACATGGGATGTCGACGCACCGCTCCCATGGGATTTCATCGAACTTTCCGCCCCGCCAAAAAGTTTCTTAAAATCTGAATATTCTAAAATTTTGTAGTATAATACTCGCAGGAGAGCAAATGCACGAAATTTTTGCAACAATGAATGGCTGGTTTGAAGAATGGGGACTTTTAGGTCTTGCCATTAACTCTTGTGTTGAAAGTTTTTTCTTGCTTCCGCCGCCTGACATTTTGCTTATCACAATGGATTTGAAAGCGCCCAACTCTGCACTCTGGTACGCACTTATCTGCACACTGGCGTCCGCCGTCGGAGGCGTAATCGGATATGCAATAGGAAGATTCGGCGGACGCCCTGCATTCAATCTTCTATTCAAAAAATATCAAAAACAGTTTGACAACGTTGAAAAACTTTACAATCAATATGGAATGCTTGCAGTTTTCTTCTCCGCCTTCACACCGATTCCATACAAAATTTTCACAATAGCAAGCGGGATTCTCCGCATGAACTTCTGGCAATTCTTTCTCGCAAGCTTCGTCGGAAGAGGTGCACGATTCTTTCTCGTAAGCCTCGTTTTGATGTTTTTCGGTGAAACTATCAAACAATATATAGAACTTGTAATTCTTGCCGTCACCCTAATAATTATAATATTCTTTGTAATACTCTACAAAAACAGAAAATTTTTCAATAAATAATCATACGTTTACACTAGTCACAAACTTGAAAAGTATTGTATAATATGATTAAATTGATTTATAAAAAAATTTTATTAAATATATTCTCAAGAGGTTGTTAAAATGAAAAATATGAAAAAGATATTGTTATTAGCTATGTGTACAGTAATCGGCGGGTTTTCAAATGCCGCATACTCAGCCCAAGACTTTTCTTTTGATCTTGATGCAGCAATAAATGATGCGGACAACGCAGCAGGAACAACTGATGATCAAGCTGTTGCCCCAACCGGTTCTAGCGCAAAAGCTATCTACCCTACAGTAGATGCTCAAAGCTATTTGACAGCTTCACCAAATACATTCTATGACCCTGCGCTTATCGAAAGCCTCATCACAAAATATAAAGAAAAAAATTACGTCGGATGTATTCAAGAAGCACAGGCTAAAATGCAACAAGACAATCCAAACCCCGTTGCGATGTACTACATGGCGCTTTCATATACACAAATCGGAGATGTTAAAGCTGCACTTGATCTTTATGATGCAATCCTGAAGCTTAAACCGAGTGAAACTCTTACAGAATGCGCTACTCGTGGACGTGATTGCCTCATTGGCGGCCCTTCCTGCCCGAATGCCGGCGTTGAAGGAGCAGACATCGATGCAGGTGTTCAAGAATATCGGGATAACATACTTAACGACAGCACAACAGATTTAAAAGAACTGCCAGATATGCTCGTGGACAGCTCAAAAAAAAAATCTGCTGATGAACCTATCGTAGAAACTCAAGAAATTATTTCACAGCAAACTACACAACCCGTACAAACGCCTGACAACTCAGATGTTGCGCAAGCAATAAAAACGCTTCAAAACGCAGGAATTACCGTAACACTCCAACCTGCTGGAATGCCGCTTGCAACACAGAACTACAATTCTGAAATGGCTCAAATGAGTATGCTTCTTGGCAACAACAACGGTTATCAAAACCGTTCACTTGATATGCTTCCTTATATGATGATGCAGTCAAAAAACAATCCTAACCAGTACAATCCACAAATGGTTCAAGCTATGATGATGAACTATATGATGCCATCATTCGATTTTAATTCTAACAACAATAACAATTAATATATGCAATCTGATAAATATCTGCAAAACAAAGAAAGACTTCTAAACGGCAACCTCAAACAGGCGAAAGCTTTCTTTGCGAAAAATGGCTACACAATAGAATACGCATATTGCAAACTTCTTGAAGATGACCTCAAAGGCGCAAAACAGCTTTTTCTTAAAACAAAAGACTTCGATAACCGCGCATTATGGGGCTACAAACTAGTTACAATTCTGCAGAAAAAATTCACAACCGAAGAAATTAACTACGACGAAATGCCAACTTTTTTCCAACTTCGTAACTTTCTAGAAGTTGATTTAAGTCTTTTTATAACTTATAAAAAGGGGCTTTATGTAGAAATTCTCTGCGCATACGGTGATGTTTTCGCGAGTATTAACGCTGAAAGTTACAAATTTTTCTCACGCGCATTCCATTTTAATCACTTTGACGAATTTGCTAATTTCTATGCAGAGAAAGCCAAAGACTTTTTCTACAACGATCCTGAACTCCATTATCACATTGCACTAATGAATTACTCATCAGGAAACAAAGACGGAGCGAAAAAGTACTGTCTTTCCTGCCTGCATATTTTAGACGAATATTTTCCTGCAATAAAAATGTTAAATCAACTGACATTTGCGGGATAATTCGCGTCGCGCTTTCCAAAATCCGCTTCTTGGATTATTGGCAACTCGCAAAAGCGTGGTTTTGCTCGTTAGGACGTGCTGGGTCACTTCGTGACACGGCGCACTTGCCAAAATCCGCAAAAAAAAGACCAATCACTTGGTCATTTAACTCGATATTCAAATACAAAATAAAACTTTTTATGCTTTGTTAGCGCCGACGGCATTATAAATCACACCGCCAATAACACCTATAGCCGCACCGATACCAACATATTTCGCATTCGGACGCATACATTTCAAGAACTTGTGATAAGCTCCGGCATATTGTCTTGCGATCATATCGGCATCTTTATCTGCGATTTTAATAATTTTTTTGAATTCTTTTGCGACTTCAGGTTTATTAGATTCCAATCCTTTTACAATTTCATTACTATTTTTAAAATCTTTATCTTTAATCATTTTCACAAAAGTATCCTGCGCTTCTGTTCTCTTATTTAACGCAGAAAAATTTGCGACCATTTTTTTGTTAGTTTCTTTGCGAGCAACATTAATGATAGAACGGTAAGGTACATTTTTACGTTCAGCAGCATCTAAAGGTGCAAGATGTTTCGCGGCATAACCACCGGCAACACCTAACACTCCGCCAGTAATAACGTTTCTGAGCGTTCCATCTCTTTTAGTTATATTGTAGTTTTGTACGCCATCTATCGGCATAGTCCTAACCTCGTCTTAACTAACACACGTGATTTTTGGTTCGTCTTGAACCAAGTTTTTTATGAGCAGAATTTGCACTTAAATATTCATGCTAGCCTACTGACCGAACAGGTAAATCCTTAAACTTATACCCTTATTGCCTTTTAGGCACCCAGAACTGAGTAATCAAATTCATTTTTTTACATACTAACACAGTCATAACCATTTGTCAAGTATATAAAAAGCTCTGTCCAAAAAACTTAACAGAGCTTTTCATATTAGCTTAACACACCGGCTGTAAGCAAGCGGCTGGTTAACCGGAATACGGATTTGTTATTATCGTTTAACACACCATGTAGGATATGGTTCACGAGCATTCCAGTCATCAATTTCACCGGTGGCCATATTCGCTGAAATCGACACAGTTGCATTATTATCAGGACGCACCGCCAGCCGTGATGACCAATAAACTGTTTCGGTAAAACCAACATGCTTAAATAAATCTTTATTTACAAACATAGAATAAGACTCCTCCAAAGTTGGAAGTCTGTATTCAGAATCATAATTTGTACAAAGTTTTGAAGCATTTTTATAACTTCCACTCGGTAAGGTTTTTGTTGCAGGATATGGAGCAACAACCACAGGATCACTAGGATACATAACCGTCATAACCCCAATATCCTTACCAACAGTATTCGGCCCTTTGCTTCCATTCAAATCAAAAATAAAATTAGCGCAAACTGTTCGTTGATATAAATCCCCCTCAGCGCGTCCGCCATAAGCACCCCAGTGAAGAGATTGAATATCACCAACACAATACGGGTTTACATAAACAATAACACTTTCACCGTTAGCGGTTTCAAACGCTGCGGCTTTAGTATTCATTATGTAAAACGATTGCAATCCATTATGTAGTGAGCCAGCCATCAAAGAATTAAGCTCTTTTAAAGTTTTAGGAGTACTTATTGTTCCGCTTAATGTCGTAATTTTTGACACAATACCGCAATCTTGCAGATTTTCTGAACAAATATTATTAATTTTAAGAACCTTAGAAAGCCCAGCCGTTATAAAAGTTTCGGCCGCAGTATCAGTGATAGTGCTTCCACTTGCGTCCTCGGTCACGGTTCCAAACCCGTTGACTGCCGGCATCAATGATATCGCTTGTGAAAACCTTGCATAAATCGCTTTTCGCTGTGTATTCCAAGTACGTTCGTTAATATTACCGGTCAATGACGGTAAGGTTATCGCCGCAACTACGCCAATAATTGTGAGAGATAAGAGGATTTCCGCCATAGTAAATGCACGATTCGTCGTCCAAGCGTTCGGGAGGCAATGGATTGCTCCCGACTCAGTCGGGCGGTTAAGAAAACTCCCCCCCCCCCCCTGCAAATGTTAAGACATTGTTGTTTTCCATAATAATCCTTTCTTTTTATATGATTATTATGTAACATGTTTTTTATTTAGTCAAGGGGCTATTTTTTAGCCCCCAGGTAATATTTCAACAAATTCATCAAAATCATAATGGAAACGATTATAACAATTGCAATGATAAAATATCTTATAGTTTGATTTCCTAAAATTAGAGCCGCAACAGAGCTGAATACAATTGCAACAGAGGCAAGAATTCCAACAGTAGATTTTTGAGAAAATCCCGCGTGAATAAGCTTGTGGTGAATATGCTCAGAGTCCGCGACAAACGGGGATTTTCCTTTTGCAATACGTCTTAGGCTGGAAAAAGTTATATCCAAAATAGGCACCGCGAGAACCAGCGGAGCGATTACAAAAATTGTAAGCGTCGCGGTTTTCATAATTCCAACGATTGAAATTGCCGCGAGTAGAAATCCCGAAAATAACGCGCCCGAATCTCCCATAAAAATTCGCGCAGGGTTATAGTTATAAGTCAAAAACGCAAGCATAGAACCCGCGAGAATAAAGCCGACAAGCGCAATAATAGGGTTTGCTGGCGGAACAGTAATTGCGATTACTGACAGCGTAATAGCCGCAAGCGTGGTAATCGTTCCTGCCAATCCGTCGACGCCATCGATAAAATTCAACGCGTTACTTATGCCCACAATCCACAAAATCGTCACAGGATATGAAAATACGCCGATTTCGCCCACAAACGGAAGCGTGTGGATACTTATTCCCAAAAGATATGCAAGCGTTGCAATTGCAATTTGCAAGAAAAGCTTTGTTTTAGCGTCAAGATTATAAATATCATCCACAAGCCCGAGCAAAAACATCAGCGAACTTCCTAGCAAAACCCCTGACAACAAGCTTCCATAAGGATAATAGCTTAACAAAATTAAGCTTAAAAACGTAAGCATTACGCTTGAGAAAATGGCGACCCCGCCTATTCGCGATATGGGTTTAGTGTGAATTTTGCGCTCATTCGGAACATCAACAAGCCCCTCTTTGCGCGAAAAATCAATAACCATCGGAACCAGAAACATTCCGAAGATATACGCTATCACTGAACCTAATATATGTGCGCTCATTTTCATAATAAATTAACCTTCGTATAATGGATATTTTTTACATAATGCCAGAGATTTTTCTCTAATTTTTGCGAGTTCCGCGTCGTTATCAGAATTTTTAATTGCATCGGCGATAATCTCAGCCACAACGCGCAAATCCTCTTCCTTAAAACCGCGTGTTGTAACCGCAGGGGTACCAAGTCTGATACCGCTGGTAACAAACGGGCTTTGCGGATCGTTAGGAACGGTGTTTTTGTTCGCTGTAATTCCAACACGCTCGAGAACATTTGCCATATCCTTGCCTGTTTTGCCGGTTTTGCGCAAATCAAGCGTCATAAGATGGTTTTCAGTCATTCCGCCGACGATATCCATGCCATTATCGAGAAGTCCTTGTGCCAAAGCCTTTGCGTTTTTGACGATTTGCTCAGCGTAAGTTTTAAACTCAGGTTCGCCTGCTTCTTTAAGTGCAACAGCTTTTGCCGCAACGATATGTTCAAGCGGGCCGCCTTGAATTCCAGGGAAAACCGCCTTATCAATACCCGCTGCATGCTCTTCTTTGCACATAATTATGCCACCGCGAGGGCCACGAAGAGATTTGTGGGTTGTTGTCGTTACAAAATCCGCATAAGGCGCAGGGGATGGGTGAATTCCCGCAACAACAAGCCCCGCGATGTGAGCAATGTCAGCAAGCAACAACGCGCCGACTTCGTCCGCGATTTCTTTAAACTTTTTAAAATCAATAACTTTTGAATAGTTGCTTGCGCCGCAAATGATTAATTTCGGCTTATGTTCAAGCGCTAATTGACGAACATTTTCGTAATCAATATTGCCATTTTCGTCAACGCCGTAGCTTTTAACGTTAAAATACAGTCCTGAAAAGTTAACAGGAGAGCCGTGAGAAAGGTGTCCGCCGTTAGACAAATCCATACCTAAAATAGTATCGCCGATTTTAAGCGCATAAACAAAAACGGCCATATTAGCTTGTGCGCCGGAATGCGGTTGAACATTTGCGTGATCCATATGAAAAAGTTCACACGCGCGTTTTTGCGCCAATTCTTCTATAACGTCAACATGCTCACATCCGTTGTAAAAACGTTTGTGCGGCTTACCCTCAGCGTACTTGTTGGTCAAAACGCTTCCAGCAGCTTCCATCACAGCCAGAGATGTAATATTTTCACTCGCTATAAGCTCAATAGTTTCTTGTTGTCTTTTGAGTTCCAACTCAATTTGTTCAGCGACCATCGGGTCTACTTTTTTAATATGCTCAATATTCATAATACACCTCTCCCTATTTCTTTTCAGATTATAAGTTAAAGTAGAACATAAAGCAAGAAATTTAACAATAGTAATTTGTTCTCTTTAAGACTACATACATTTAGGCATAAATATTACAAAATATATTTATGACAGATAGGGCTACAAAACTAAAACTCCTAGGCAAAAATATCAGTAAACACAGAAAACAAAAAGGCTATACCCAAAATAGTCTTTGCGACTTATTAAATATTTCAAGAGAACATTTGGCAAAAATAGAAACAGCCAAAAGAAATCCTAGTTTAGACTTAATTTTTGAAATTGCGGAAAAACTTGATATAAAAGAAAGCGATTTATTTAATTTTGGCAGTGGGACGAAGTAATACTTCGTCCCATCTGTTAATTACTCACATTGAGGTATTTTGGCCTGAAATTTATCCATAATCAAATCAAATAATGTTGTATTTTCTTCCATTCGCTCAAAAAGAATTTCAATCATATCTTCAACTTGCTCGATTGTAATTTCATTCATATCATTTGACAAAGCGTCACGCAAAATGCCAAACGAATTAAAAACCTCTTTGTAACGCCATTTAAATTCTGCTAACCTGTCCTCTAAGCTTGGTGCATGTTCAGTTTTTTCCATTTTTACCCTCCTTTATTAGTTTAACATCATAGCCTTTTGTTCTCACTATGACTACAGACAACAGGCATATTATATAGCAAAATATAAAATATGACAAGTGAGGCTACAAAAATCATCCTTTTGGGTAGAAATATCAAAAAATTCAGAGAACAAAAGGGCTATACACAAGATAAACTTGCTGAAGTGATGAACAGCAGCAGGGATTATATTGCCAAACTTGAAACAGCAATCCGCAAACCGTCGCTTAATTACATATTTAGACTTGCAACCGCACTAGAGGTGACGGAAAGCCAATTACTCAATTTTAAAGAAGATATATAAAACACCTTCATAACTGTCATGCTGAACTCGTTTCAGGATCTATCCAGTATTCCGAGGGCATGTTGAAGATTAAAAATTCAACAAAAGCTTAGCGTCGCGTAAGAAAATTATTCCTTTGTTATATTTTAAAAGCAGCATCGGCCAGATGCTGAAACTGTCTTGCTCGACTCGCATAAAACGGCACCGCGAAAAACGTGGTTTTCGCTTAGTGCCTCTGCTCGCTCGCGCAGTTCAGCATGACAGCAAGAACGACCTTGCAAACAATAACAAACTTTGCTATAATACAAATATAATTTGTTATAATTTGAGGTTTTTATGAACATATCTTTAACACCAGCTCTAGAAAAATTTGTACAAGACAAAGTCGCGACAGGATTATACAACTCCGTAAGCGAGGTTATTCGTGAAGCGCTTAGATTATTTATTGCGCAGGAAAATATCTCACAGGAGCGCTTAATGCAACTTACAAAAGATATTGAAATAGGTTTAAACGATACTAAAGTTTATGATGGACACACTGCAATGAAAGAATTGATTAATAAATATGAGTAATCTTGAACTTGAAATCACAAATGTTGCATATTGTGACCTTGACAGAATAGCTGAATACATTGCATTAGATAACAAAAAAGCCGCAAATAGTTTACTAAAACATTTCTACAAAACATTTAATACTCTATGCGCACACCCGCAAATCGGGTTTAAAAGAGCTGATTTCACGTACAAAGACGTTATATTCTACGTTGTTAAAAAGAATTATGTTGTTGCGTATCAAATACTTGATACGCGCCTGAGAATTTTAAGAGTTTTGGCTACGTATCAAGATATTTGCAGTTTATTATAACTATATTTCGCCCTCGAATGCTAATTGCTTTTTGATTTCTTCTTTTGTTTGGAATTCTTTATCTTCTCTGAGAATTCTCGTTGCAACCATAATCGCCGGCGCGAGGACTCCGAGCGCAAAGATACAAGCTCCCATGTTTTTCCAAACGGACGCTCTTTTCAATTTCTTTACGCCACCAAGGAATTTATCCAAACTTTCACCCGATTGTTCGTATTGTCCGTGAAGTTTTTCAAGCTTTTTCGCTACACCCTTGAATTCATCAATATCAATATACGCCCTTGTATCAACAACATCAGCGTTATCAAGTTTGCCCATCATGCCGGTTCTTCTTGCAAGCTTCACAAACAAGTTTTCGTTTGAACCTTTTGTTTTCACGATGTCTGATTTCTTAGCCATTTTTACGATAAAGTTGTCAGGATTTTTGTTGATAAATTCGTAAATTTCAACGTCAGTTTTGCAGTTAGCAAACTCGTCGATACTTTTCTTCAATGAATTATCGTGGAAAGCTTTTTTCAATTCATCGCTTTCAATTACACGTGCGTCCAAATCAATTGATTTGTTGTGCTTGGTTTCAGAAGATTTTTCGAGGTAGTCTTGAATTTTCTGGCCTGCGTAATACATAAATACCCAGAAACTTCCCTCTTTAATGCCATAGCCGAGAAAATCCTGCATATTTCTGGATGTCGCGAGTCTTTCACCCGAAATCGCGCCGTCCAAAATCATAAGGTTTTTTACAGGGCTGAACATAAATTCTGAAATTCCACCCTCAAATGCGACTTGCTCTTTGTCTTTCTCACTTTTGACGGAAACATTTTTAAACGCCTCAGGTTTTGGGACTATAGGTGTGAAGGTAGTAATGTCTTTATTTTTATTTTTTTTCGCCTGTTTTTCCTTGTGTTCTGCGATAATTTTTTTCTTTATGCTCTCTTCCGTAAATTTATGTCTGTAATGCGTTAATGCGCCGTACGTTCCGATAGTCATAAGCGTTGAAACAGCGAATTTGGCAAACGTCAAACCTTTAAATGTCTTTTGATTTTTGCCAACTTTTTCAAACGCAGCTTTTACATTATCGTTATGCGCAAATTCTTTTGCTTTCTCAAAAATATCTTTATTTTTCAACACTCTTACGTCGATTTTCGAGTCGTAACCCATAGTTTTAAACATCGCAAAATCGAGTAATTTTTTGTAACCCGGAATACCAAAGAGCCATAGGGCCTGTGTTCCGAATTCATCAATAAATCTGTCTTGTCCTTCCTCTTCTTTACCTACAATATAAGAGCCTGCGGTCAAACCAACGCTGTTAGCGACGTCCTTAATGGCGAGCGGTACGAGAGAATTATTATTTCCTAGTATAGAGTAAACTTTACTTGCTGTTATTACGGGTATCATTTCTTGTCCTAACACAGCCTTATGGCTGCAATTCAATCATAGTATTACAAGCCCCAGATTAAGTTCATCAATCTCACGCGAGGGGCATTCGCTTTGGTGAAACTGACTTCTGTGATTGAATTGTTTCGTCGTTCTTTATATTGCATTACTTACCTTCTTCCTTTTTAAGTGATGTAAAAATTAAAATTGCTAAAATTTTAGCCATTATTAACGTTTTTTAACATAAAAAGAATATTATGTAAAATCATATCTGTAACATTTCGTAATAAAAAAGGCAATTTTTAATCCAAAAAATTCTTTATATAAATAACACGGGAAAACTAATCGGGGTATTAGAATGGGAATTGACAAAGTTGGTTTAAAATATGATGCTATTAAGGCTGGGAATTTAAGTGTTGGAAACAACGCGGACGGTAGCATGGATACAGCACCAATATTCTCTTGGGGCAACGCTGGTGAAGTCGGGATGTATGCTGGCTTACCACTTCTTATGAACGGTAGTCAGTTGAAAGGTTCTAAAGCTACAGGAGGAATTCAATATACAAAAGGAATTTTAAAAGCAAATACAACTTGGACAGGTTTTAATAATATTGAATGGCTTACCGAAAGAACACACCAAATGGAAACTCTTATGAAAGAGGCAACTCCTGAATGGCCGAAAAAACTTAACGGTGCATTTGATGCATATTCAGCCGAAGGTAAGGTGGCTTTAAAAGATGTCTTTAAAGAAATTTGTGAAGCTCCAGACAGAAAAGCACTTAATCAAATTTTAAACGAAACTGTAACTGTAAATGGTCAACAAATACCAAAACGCAGAGTTTATAATCACCTTATAAAACACTTGCCTACAGAAGTTTCTAATAAATTACAAAATATAACAAGATATAGAGAAATGTATGGGAAAACCTTACAAAACTTCCAACAAGCACAAACACGTCTAATGTCAGGAAAATCTATAGGTCCTAAGGGTTCAATTGATGTATTGCACAGACAATTTGCACGTGCTAGAGCGGAAGAACATAAGTTTATCACAGCAAAAAAAGGCGAACTCGGCGTTGAAAGAAAAGTTGGAGTGGGCAAGAAAACAGCAAGATTTGAAAAACTCAACTCAAAAACAAAAAACTGGTTAGCAGGTTCTAAAAAATTACGAACCTTTACACGTTTTAGCAGCAAAGCATTCGGAGCTGCTGCTGTCATTATGAGTTTAGGCGCTGCAACCATGGAAGTTGCAGGTGCCGTTTCTTCAGCTAAACCTGGTGAAAAATGGAAAGACGGTTCAAGACAGGCCCTTAAATCAGGTGCAAGATTCGCGCTTGAATCAGGCGGTGCTTGGGCTGGTATGAAACTTGGCGCTATTGTTGGTTCATTTGCAGGCCCTATTGGTACATTTATCGGTGGTGCTGTTGGTGCCGGTTTAGGTTATTTAGCTGGTAAATTAATCTCTGACAACACAGAATTTATCAACAAATCTGTTCCGCAAGAACATGCAGAAGAAGAACAAAAAGTAATCACTCAAAAAATTTGCGACGCAATTGAAAACGATGATTTAGAAACAGTTTACAACTACACAAGCAACTTCAAAGAACAGGTTGTAGACGAACAGGGTAACGCCGTCTTGGACGAAAATGGCAACCCTACTTTCCAAATCGCAAAAATTTATGATGACGAAACAAAACAAAAAGAATTTGAACAACGTGTTGCAAGTTTAGACAACTATGTTGAGACAGAAGTTGTAAAACAAAAACGCGCAGAAGAACTCAAACAAGAAAAAGCGCAACAAGAACAACTTCGTCAACAACAACTTCAACAACAGCAATTCTATGCCGGAACACCATCTTACAATACATCATTCGGAACTTCATACGGAACA
>CANAJP010000012.1 GCA_947361615.1 uncultured Candidatus Melainabacteria bacterium
GTTCGCGAGAGCGAAACGGGCAGGGCACGAAACTGGACGATGCCGCCGTTGCGACCAGAACGCGAGTGTCGGGAGCGTACAAATACCGCAACGATTGATAATCGTTGTGCGGTATTTGACAGGCGGGAGAACCAACGTTGCGCTTTCACTATGGCGGAGATACTCTTATCCCTCACAATTATTGGCGTAGTCGCGGCGATAACGTTACCGTCTTTGACTGGTAACATAAACGAGCGCACTTGGAACACGCAGCGAAAAGCGCTTTATGCTCGTATGTCGCAGGCAATTTCTCTTATGCCTGCTTTGAACGGTTATGGAATATTAAAAGAAGAAAGTTCAGCCGGCGCAAGTGATGCCGTGGACACGGCCGCAGAAACTTTTGTAACTTCCGGCTTGTCAAAAGTTCTCAAAATTAACAATATTTGCGATAGTGAACATTTGAATGATTGTGGGATCCCTGATAAAATAACACCGCTTGGCAGTGCTTCAATAGTTCAATTAGATAATATAAAGACCCTTGTTGATTTTAATTCACTTTTTAGCGGGTCGTGGGATGCGGGTGTTTGGGGTTCAGGAGAATATCATCAACTTAATACTAAAGCTGCTGCATTTGAAACACAAAATGGAGAAAGTGTACTAGTTTATTATAATCCTAATTGTGCTGCTGATATGAATGAAATTGGCTGGCATTATTCTCAGCCTAAAATGTGTGTTAATTTTGTTTATGATTTGAACGGAAGCAAGGGTCCGAATACTTTTGGTAAAGATGTTGGATTTATTACAGTTTTATATCCAAGTGATTCCGTCGTTGTTGCTCCTATGCCAAACTTGCGTAAAGCCGGAACTGCAAAACAGACTGATGCTGGTCGGATTTGTCGAGAACAGGATAGTGAGAGCAGATTGCCTAACTTTGATGAGCTTGCTGCGTTATTTTATAATTCAAAATTTATAAATTTAGCTGCTCAGGATGCGTGGTCAAGCTCTGTTGTTAGCGGAGGTGAATCAGGTTATGCTTGGCGTGTTAACTTTGTATCAGGTAACAGAACTTTGGTGCCGCGTTCAACTAGTTTGGACTTTTGGTGCGTTAAGCGATAAATAAAAAAAGCCCCGCGAGGGGCTTTTTATTTTGCTAATGTTTTTTTGACTTCGGTAATTATTCGCTCTGTTGCGGCTTCCGGTGTTAGGTTTTCCATCTCGCCTGTCGCGCGGGTTTTGAATTCTACAAGCCCGTCCGCGATTGTTTTACCGACTGTTATGCGGAATGGGAAGCCTATCAGGTCTGCATCTTTGAATTTTACGCCTGCACGTTCATCACGGTCGTCGATCACAACTTCAATGCCGGCATTTTGCAATTCTGAGTAAATTTTTTCAGCAACTGACATTTGAAGTTCGTCTTTTGTGCTTACTGGGATTACGATAGCGTGATATGGAGCAATTGCAATCGGCCATTTGATACCGTTTTCGTCGTTGTGTGCTTCGACTGCGGCGGCGGCTGTTCTTGAAATTCCGATTCCGTAGCATCCCATAATATAAGGTTTTGCCTTGCCGTCAACGTCAGTGTAAACTGCGTTCATAGGTTTTGAATACTTTGTACCAAGTTTGAAAATGTTGCCGACTTCAATACCTTTTGTTACGAAAAGCGGTTTGCCACATTCAGGGCAGAAGTCACCAGCTTCTACAAGTCTGATATCGGTAACGATTTTAGGCATTTCAACATCCGTGCCGAAGTTTGCACCGACCATGTGTTTGTCTTTTTGGTTTACGCCGACAACGAAGTTTTTCAAGTCGCGTACGGTTTCATCTGCAACAATTGTAACGCCTTTCATACCATTAGGGCCTATAAAGCCTTTTGCAGCGTCAAAGCCGTTCTCTTGCATAAGTTCTTCGATTTCACCTGCAACCGCAATTCTGATATCCATTGCGCCGACAGCGTTCATAAGTTTTGTTTCTTCAACGGTTTTGTCTGCGCGGATTAATGCTAGAACCGGCTTTTTGTCTGCGATATAGACTAGAGTTTTAAGTATTACGGTCGGTTCAATATTCAGGAATTCGCACAATTCTTCGATTGAATGCGTGTTTGGCGTGTCGATTATTTCAGCCTTAGACCATTTACCAACAGTATTTACTGCAGGAAGTTTTGAAACCGCGTGGTTTGAGTTTGCGGAGTAATCGCAGGAGTTGCAGTAGAAAACGTCGTTTTCACCTGCGTCACCGTCTGTGATTACCATAAATTCGTGAGATACGCTTCCGCCGATTGCGCCTGAGTCAGATTGAACCATTTTGGTATCAAGTCCGCAGCGTTTGAAAATTCTTGTATAAGCGCGGGCCATATTTTGATATTCTTTATCAAGTCCTTCTTCTGAAGTGTCAAAGCTGTAAGCGTCTTTCATGATGAATTCACGGCCACGGAGTAGTCCGTATCTAGGGCGGACTTCATCACGGAATTTTGATTGGATTTGGTATAAGTTAACCGGCATTTGTTTGTAAGATTTCAAACCATCGCGCGCGATTGCAGTGATAACTTCTTCGTGCGTAGGACCTAAGCACATAACGCGGTCGTGGCGGTCTTTTAATCTCATTAATTCCTTGCCGTAAGCGTCCCATCTGCCTGATTCCTGCCAGAGTTCCTGCGGTTGAACAAAAGGCATTAAAAGTTCTTGTGCGCCTGCATCGTCCATCTCTTCGCGAACAATGTTTTCAACTTTTTTTAATACGCGCCACATAAGCGGTAAAAAGTTGTAAACGCCGCTGGTAAGTTTTCTGATATAACCAGCGCGTGCAAGCATTTTATGTGAAATTACTTCCGCATCTGACGGAAATTCTCTCAATGTTTGTACAAATAATTTTGACATTTTCATATTGGTACTCTCCTTAATTGTTTTCAATCTAGCATAAACACAAATTTTTTGCTATAATCGTGGTATGAGCGAGAAATTTCAGGAAGATTTTATTTCAACAGTAAGCCACGAGCTTAGAACCCCTCTGACTTCCATCAGGGGGTTTTCTCAAACCATGCTTAATTCGTGGGATAAGCTTGATGATGAAAGTAAAAAGAAGTTTTTAAAAATTATCGAAGAACAGTCAAACCGTTTAATCCATCTGGTTGAAAATATGCTGGCTGTGACTAAATTGCAGGCTTGTTCTGATAAATTTATATTAAAAGAGGTTCAAGTGCGAAACGTTATTGATACTGTCGTTGCAATTGTTAGCAACCAGTACAAAAATCGTAAGTTTTTAATCTCTCAATACAAAAATCTTCCTTCAATTCTTGTTGATGCGGATAAATTTCAGCAGGTAATGACTAATATTATAGAAAATTCTGCTAAATATTCATTTGAAAATACCACAATAACAATTGATTTGACCTTGAAAGGTGATTTTGTGTCAATAAAAGTGACCGATAACGGGTACGAAATTGAAGAGAAAGATTATGAAAAGATTTTTGAAAAGTTCTCACGTCTTGATAACCCTCTTACACGTGCAGTTCAAGGAAATGGGCTTGGACTTTATATAACTAAAAATCTCGTTGATAAAATGGATGGGAAAATCATTGTGACTTCAAAAGATAAATTTACGACATTTGAAGTTCTTTTCCCTATTTATAACATCGAAAGGCAGGCCGGTTCAAAATGCGTACAGTAACTTTGATTATTGATAAAAGAAAAGAACTTTCAACAAAGTACAAAAAACTTCTGAAAGACCGTAATAATGACTGTTTTGTGACTAAAAATCTCATTTCGGCAATGAAAACAATTCAGGATTATGAGCCGGATTTGATTCTGATTTCAGATAGTATTGATAGTGACCTTTCGGATTACTGCAAAAAAATTCGCGCATTGACTTATGATACACGTCCGATTATTGTTGCTATGTCAAAATCTGATGATATAGTTGATAAGCTTGATGTTCTGAGAAGCGGTGCCGACGATTTTATAAGCGAGCCGGTGAACGCTGAAGAATTTGTAATGCGTATTAAAGCACATCTTCGCCGTGAGTATGAGTCGAATTTGGACTTGAAAAAAAGTATTCCGAACCGTAGTTATTCGATGCGTGCACTAAAACGCATGATTGCTTCAAAAGGCTCACATGCAGCGCTTTTGATTAGCATTGATAATTTCTTTAACTATAAAGAAAATTATACAGAATTGGCCTCTGACAAGCTTATTCAAACGTATTGGGCTATTATTAAGTCCACAATTGAAGAGGATGATTACTTTGGAGAAATAAAGGAAAACGAATTCCTCGTTATAACAGACCGTGAAAAAGCCGAAGCTGTGGCGAATTATCTTATTTATGCTTTTGAAACAGTGTCTTCTAAATTTTATTCGCTTGAGGATAACAAACGCGGTTATATGATGATGAAAGGGGACAGCGAAGCAGGGCGTCGTTCTAACTTTGTTCACACAACAATCGGGGCAGTGACAAATGAATTTGTCCACTATAAAGACGCAACGCAGTTATTTAACGCACTTGTTCGCATACATAAACTGGCAAAATTCCCTTCAAAGTCTAATTATTTAATCGAACGTCCTCAGATATCGGGCGAAACGTCTGAACAAACAGGCGTAAATAAAAGGATTGTTATAAGCGAAAAAGATGAAGCATTGACACTTCTTCTCAAAACAATACTTGATTTACAGGGGTATCAGGCAGAAGTCCTTACTGACGCGTCTGCAATCGTGAATGCGCCGGAGCCTCCTGCGTTAATAATTCTGGACGCCGGTGAACTTGAAACGCTTGAGGGGATTTCTCACTGCAAAAATATCAAGAATGATGTTAGATTTGCGGTGTCAAAAGTTATTTTAACCTCTATTCTTCACGATAAAGAACTTATTTTGAACTGCGGGGCTGATCTTTATTTGCCTAAACCTTACGAACTTTCCAGCCTTATCAAATGGGTAGACACCTTGTTAAAAGAGGATTAACGTCATCTTTGTAACAAAACTTAATAAACTAAAACAAAAAGAGCAATTTTGATTTAACGAAATACTTTATATAAGTGTAAAAGGTTACAAAGGTTAGTTTAAAAAGTTATTGGTAGGTGATTGTTATGTGTCTCTTTATGATACTGACGCGTAAGTTATTCCTCATACGTCAAAAGTATGATGTTAACGCAAAAATCATGAATATTACTAGAAAGATTACAGATCTTCAGAGATATGCAACGAATATCGCTGATGGTAAGATTTCCGGCAAAGAGATGTACGATGTGCCGACGAAATTCTTTGGCAGACAATCAATCTTCCAACAATATGCTCATAACAGGTCATTGCAGATGGCAAATATGCAGATGGCTAGTATGGCTCCAATGATGGCAATGCAAATGCAGGGGCTCAATCCGCAGTATGCTCAGATGTATCAGAATAATATGTTTATGAATTTATATAAAGAGGCTCGTCAAGAAGCAGCTGAAGAAGAAAAGAAACTTCTTAATGAACAGGAAAAAGAACTGGTTCTTGAGAAAGAAAAACTTCAATTGCTCGCACAAGAATATGACGTAGAACTCAAAGGTCTTAATGAGGCTCTGCCAAGATCATTAGAGATAGTTAAACCGACTTTAGCGTAGATTAGTGTGTGTAAAAAGTGAAGTAGTGTAGTTTGCTTAAATTTTTATTCCTAACTTATTTTATAAGATAAAATCTTATCCTATCCTTAACTAACCATTTTTAAGGTCGAACTTGTTTCGGCCTTTTTCATTTAGTATTGACAAGTTCTAAAAAATGCAACATAATGAGTTTATAGAAAGGAGTGGCTGAGCCACCTCTACAATTAGATAGCCTTAAAAAGTATCGAAGAAAGGATGGAAAATTTATGAAAAACAAAAGTGTATTGATTTATGCAGGGGGGGGGGGGGCCTCTCTTAACCGGCTTTACTATGGCCGAAATCTTATTATCCCTTACAATCATTGGTGTGGTCGCCGCAATAACGTTGCCGTCTTTGACAGGTAACATTAACGAGCGAACATGGAACACGCAGAGAAAAGCGTTATATGCCCGTTTTAGTCAGGCAATTGCCCTTATGCCGGCACTTAACGGCTATGGAACTTTAACTGAGGGTGACTCTTCTACTTCCGCCGTTGATAATGCCGCAGAAACTTTTGTGACCTCTGGCTTATCTAAAGTTTTAAAAATAAACAATATTTGCGATAGTGAACACCTTGAGGATTGCGGGGTTCCGCAAAAGGTTACAGCGTTAAAAGGTAATATAGCATTTTCGTCGTTTCCTAAAACTCTTGTGGCTTATAACAATCAGTTTAATGGTTCTTATTCTCTTGCAGGTGGTACAACAGGTTCTTATTCACAACTTGATACAAAGGCTGCGGCGTTTGAAACAGCTAACGGTGAATCTATTGTTGTTTACTATAATCCGTATTGTAAAGCCGATAACAATGAAACAAATTATTATAAGACGCAACCTAAAATGTGTGCGAATTTCGTCTACGATTTGAATGGTACAAAAGGGCCTAATACTGTAGGTAAAGATATTGGCGTAATTACGGCGTTGTATTCTTCTGATTCAATGGTTGTCGCTCCAATGCCTGTTGTTCAGGGGCTTAGATCCGCAAACCATACGACGGCCTCAGCACTTTGTAAGGAAATTGATAGCGAAAGCCGTATTCCAACTCGTGAAGAGGCTGCATCGTTGTTTTATAACAGAATTTTATTCGCCACGGATGCCTTTGAAGGCAGCATTTGGACTGGTTCTCGCAAGAGTACTGATACGCAGAGAGCATGGCTTATTGAGCTTTATGGCGGAACTATGTGGGATCAACCGTTGGATTATACATCTAATGTCCAATGTGTTAAACGGTAACATTAGCTTTAGTTCGCTGGCGAAGCTTTGCCTTGATTAATTGATTCAATATTCCTTGTGGCAGATGCGAAATAAGCTCTGCCACTTTTGCATCAAACCCTACAGTATAACTAGGACGCGGAGTTTTTGCCGCGTCGGCTTTCGCAACGGTCTGTACAACTTTGGCTACAGGTAAGCCTTTGACTCCGTTTGATTGCGCGTTTTTAACCATAAATTTGATTTCTTTTTGGTATTCAGTACAGGTAGAGAAAGACTTTTTATTTTCATTAATTGATTTCTCCCATAGCGGTGTTGCGATTGCCCCTGGTTTTATTGAAATGATTTTTATATCTTTTTTGATTTCTAGTTGTAAGGCGTTGAACATGATGTCTAACGCTCGTTTTGAGGCTCCGTAAGGCCCGATAAACGGGAAAATCCCAAAACTTGACATTGAACTTATATTGATAATTTTTCCGTTTTCAAGAAGCGGTAAAAGTTGTTGTGAAAGGTCAATGTGCGCAAAAACATTTACTTCAAACTGTCGGCGGAGTTCGTCAACAGATAAATGTTCCATAGCACCAGCAACGACGCAGCCTGAAACGTTAATAAGTGTATCAAGTTTATCCGTTTTTGACTTTATAAATTCGGCTGCCTGCTTTATTGTTTCAGGTTTATTTGAATCTATAAAAAACGGAATTACTCCTTTGGGAAGCGTTGAAACTTTTTTTTCGTCGCGATAGCCAGCGAAAACAGTATTTTTTAGCGCAAAATGTTCTGTCAAAGCTTTGCCGATACCTGATGTTGAACCTGTTATAACATAAATCTTTTTCATAGATGTGCCTTTCAAAATAAAAAAACGGGAAGTTTATGGGGGGGACTTCCCGTTCGAGTATAGCACATAGAAAGGATGATTAAAAGTGCCCGAGAAAATCGCACTTATTTTAGTGTGATTTTCGAGTGGCGTTTAGACAGCGCAGCCACGGGTTGACACACGTGAGTGTGGCAAGCAGGTGGCGGAGTACTGCTTTTAGTTTTCGCTATGCTCCATAAAATAACCTTGTGGATGGCCGCAAACAGGACATTTTTTAGGTGCTTCGTTTGAACGGCTTAGAAAACCGCACTTTGAACATTCCCAGAGAATTTCTTCTTCTTTTTTGAACATTGTTTTATTTTCGACTTCTTCTAATAAAGCTTCAAATCTTTCGTGGTGCATGCCTTCAATTTCTGCAACATGTCTGAACTGCATCGCAATTTCACGGAAACCCTCTTCTTCTGCTTCTTTAGCAAAAACAGGGTACATTGTATAATGTTCGTAAGCTTCGTTTTCAATACAGTCTTTAAGGTTTGTAATTGTGTCAGAAATGTCGCCGTCATGCAGATGTTTAAACCAGACTTTTGCGTGTTCTTTTTCGTTGTTTGCAGTTTCTTCATAAATTTTAGAAAGTTCTACATAACCTGCCTTTTTCGCTTCGGACGCGTAGAATGTATATTTGTTTCTTGCGTGGCATTCGCCTGTAAATGCCGTAAGTAAATTTTTCTCTGTTTTAGAACCGTGAAATTCCATTTTTCCCTCCTTGTGTATTTGAATTATAAAATTCACATTGGATTTTTACATAAGTAAATATATTTAGGTCATCCGGGCAATTTTTAAGCGCGTTTTGTTTTATTAGAAGTATGGCAGTAGTGTGTTCAGATAGTGTAAATAGTCATATGAAAACCCCTAAATGGAGCGTGGGTGTTTTGAATGTGCCTGATTCTCATCCTAATGTGGTTTTATATTCACCGCGTCAGGCTGAACATGATTTTCGCCAGATGGACATGGATATATACCAGAATAGCAGCAAGTATTCTTACCTTGATAATAAAAAGACGCCTAAATCTCTATGGGTATTTTTAGGACTGGGTGGAAGTTTCGGGCTTTATAAATTAATTAAATGTTTGATGAAAAAATAACTTTTCATGCTTCTTTTTTGTGATAGAGTATATACTATAAGAGTTAATATTTTGGGAGCCGATAAATAGCGGGTATTCTGATGCCCTAAATTTTATCGGCTTGTTTTTATTTATGGAATATGTTAAAATGTTATTGCTCAGGGCGGATGTCAATTTTGTTCCTACATTTTTTATAAAAGGGAGAATTGACTCTAACGGACTTGAAGTATACCCGCCGATTTTATAATCGCCAGCGGGAAACGGAATGGTTCGAGGCGTTCACCCACCTGCGAGACCAGCAGGTAACAAAATCGCGTCCGCTTAGGGCATTTTATAAGGGTTTATGTGGAGGTTTACCATTGGGATTGGCCGATAGATTTTCGAATAGTACACTGGCTTCTGAGGTGAAAGTTCAACCTGTTCCTGTACATGTTACTCCGCCTAAAGAAACTGTAATGCCGAAAATTCAAATACTCAAACAACAACTTTTTGAGAAAATTGTTACTATTCCATGCTGGTTTGAATACGATGAGGCTACGCGGTATAACCTTATTATTAAATTTTTGCAGGCAAAAGATGTTAAGACTCCTGAAATCTTTGCTAAAATCTTGCAGCATTCTATTTTAGGGTTCGGAATTTTTGATGATTATCTTTTAAAAAAAGATGTTAGCGCTATTTTTTATGAAGAGGGAGAACCTTTGTTTTACACGCAAGGCGATAGAAATGTTGTAGATACAGCCATTTTACCCGTTGCAAAAGTTCGCTTAGCTGTTCAAAATATAATAAATATGTCACAATATAGTGATAGGAAAGGCGTTTATGAATTCAGGATTTCTGATTATTGGATTCAACTGCGCGCGGCTGAACATTCTAGAATAAAACTTTCTATTCAGCTTGTTAGTGAAGAATTTTTGCAAGAACAGGTTGATAGCGCTAATTTGTCGCTTTTACTTTCGGATTTATAATATGAAAAAACTGTTTAAAATTAATTCTAAATATTCACCGGCTGGCGACCAGCCAAAAGCTATTGAACAGCTTGTTGACGGCCTTGAAGCGGGGATGGATTCACAAACTCTGCTCGGGATTACGGGTTCGGGGAAAACTTTTACGATTGCAAATGTAATTGAAAAAATTCAGAAACCGACGCTTATTATCGCACACAATAAAACCCTTGCTGCACAGTTGTACAACGAATTCAAAGAACTTTTTCCTGAAAATGCCGTTGAATATTTTATCAGTTATTACGATTATTATCAGCCTGAGGCATATATTCCAAGAACCGATACTTATATCGAAAAAACAGCGTCTATTAACGAAGAGATTGACCGTTTGCGTCATAATACGACCCGAAGTCTTTACGAGCGCAATGATGTAATTATTGTTGCATCGGTGAGTTGTATTTACGGTTTAGGATTGCCGGAAAACTATTTCCGAGGTTCTGTTGAGATTAAACTCGGAGATTGCATAGACCGCGACGATTTGATTAAACACCTTGTGTCAATTCAGTATTCACGCAATGACCTTGTGCTTGAACGTGCGACATTCCGTGCCCGTGGTGATGTCGTTGAAATTATGCCGGCTTATGAAAAAGTTGTTACGCGTATTCAATTCTTTGGCGATGAAATCGAGAAAATAGTCAGAATTGATAACGTTACGGGTGAAATTCTGGAAATTTGCGATAGCGTTGTGATTTATCCTGCTGTTCACTATCTTTCTTATGATGAAAATGTAGATGAAACAATTCAGCTTATCCGTCAGGAACTCAAAAACAGGCTTGTTGAGTTGAATAACCAGAATAAAATTGTTGAGGCGCAAAGGCTTGAACAACGAGTTAAGTATGATATGGAAATGATTAAGGAGATGGGCTATTGTTCAGGAATTGAAAACTACTCCAGAATCATTGAACGCCGTCCTGCGGGTTCTGCACCGGCTACGCTTCTCGATTATTTTCAGGGTGATTTTCTTACAGTTATTGATGAAAGTCACGTGACGCTTCCACAGTTGAAAGGTATGTCACATGGTGATGCTGCGCGTAAAGAAGTTCTTGTTGATTACGGGTTCAGGCTTCCGTGCGCGAAAGACAACAGACCGCTTACGAATGACGAATTTTTTGCAAAAGTTGGTAAGAAAATCTATATTTCGGCGACCCCCGGTGAGTTTGAAAAATCAACTTCCGCGCAGTCTGTTGAGCAAATCATTAGACCTACCGGCCTTGTGGATCCTAAAATACATATTCGTCCGATTGCAACGCAGATTACTGATTTGAAAGCGGAAATTCTGAAACGTACAGAAAAGGATGAGCGCGTTTTAATTACGACTCTCACAAAACGAATGGCAGAAGATTTGACGGATTACTTTATTCAAGAGGGAATAAGGGTTCGTTATCTTCACAGTGAAATTCAGTCAATAGAGCGTGTGGAAATTTTGCGTGACCTGCGTCTTGGCGAATTTGATGTCCTTATCGGTGTAAACCTTCTGCGTGAGGGGCTTGATATTCCTGAAGTTTCGCTTGTAGCCATAATGGATGCGGACAAGGAGGGCTTCTTACGCTCTGAAACAAGTTTAATTCAGACGATTGGCCGTGCCGCGCGTAACGCTTGCGGGGAAGTTATAATGTATGCGGATAAAATAACCGATTCTATGCAAAAAGCGATAGATGAAACCGAACGGCGTCGTGAAATTCAATTGGCGTATAATAAAAAATACGGAATTATTCCGCAAACTATTAAAAAACCAATTGAAAATAATCTGCTGTCACTCGTTGCAAGTTATCGTGACCTTGAAGATGTCGTTGCCGAAGAAATGGTTGATATGGGAATTGATACCAAAGATCTGCCGAAACTCATTGATAAACTTGAAAAAGACATGCATAAAGCTGCTAAAATTCTTGACTTTGAGCGTGCCGCGGAAATTCGTGATAAGTTAAAAAATTACGTGAGATGGTCAAGACTAAATAATTATCCTGAACAAAGCGCCTTTGTTTTCTTCGCTTTCGACTTCGATTTTCCAGCCGTGCATATCACAGAATTTTTTCGTAACCGCAAGCCCAAGACCTGTGGAATTCTCTTTTACCTTGTTATTTGGCGCCTGCGTAAACTCTTTAAATATACGCTTCTGGCTTTTTTTAGGTATGCCTATTCCGTAATCGCACACTTCAATTATCCTATTTTGGTCACTAATCCGTGTCGAAAGTTCTATTTTGTCACCGATTAGTGAAAATTTGATAGCGTTACTTAATAAATTAATTAGAATTTGCGTGGTCTTTCTATAATCCGCGTTGATAGTAAAATTTTCTATATTTTGTACCAGTTTCAAGTCCTTTTTTTTCAATAACGGTGCGATTGTATTAGTCACTTCAAAAAAGAGTTGTTCAACGTCAAATTCCGCGAGGTTCAGAGTGTAATTGTTTTTTGAAAAATCTAATATATCGTTAATCATATTTAAAAGGTTCAGCCCTGATGTTTGAATTTCAAGCAAAAAGCCTTTTTGTTTTTCATTTAATTCTCCGCCTAAACCCTGCGACATAAGTTCTGAATAGCCGATAATTGCGTTAAGAGGTGTGCGAAGTTCGTGGGTGACGCTTGCAAAAAAGCTACTTTTCACCTTGCTTTCACTGTCGTGCGTGAGGATTCCTTGTTGAAGCGCCTCAATTTGCGCGGTCATAATCTGTTTAAACTCGCGGTTTTTAATTTTCTCGGCAATGATTTCGCTAACAAGTCTGAAAAAGTCATTCTTTTCGGCGTTTTTTAGGCCAAGATACCCAAAGGTTACGCCTTGAATTTTTAATTCGAATTTGCAATCGCAAGTTTCGGGTGGTTCAGTTTCAAAAAATTCAGCAACAACCCCGCAATTCTCTTTCAAAATCGCAAAAATCTCGTCTATGTCATCTGTATTTATAATTTTAGATAATGTGGTCAGCATAAGCGATATATGGTAAGTTTCTATAGTGTCCGTCGTAGTCAAGTCCGTAGCCGACAACGAATTTGTCGTCGATGTCAAAACAGTAATAGTCAGGTGAAACATCTGTTTTTCTGGTCATTTTTTTGTCTAAGAGCGAACAAAAGACGGTGCTTTTCGTGTGAAAATTCAGATTGATAAAGTCAATTAGAAATTTTGCAGTAAGCCCTGTATCAACGATATCTTCAATAATCATAACGTTTTTGCCGTTCAAATCAGGGAGTGCAATATCGACCGCGTTAACTTTTCCGCTTGTTGTCGTCGCGCTGCCGTAGCTTGAAAGGCGTATAAATTCCATTTTTACTGGCATATTGAGTTTTTTTACTAAATCGACGGCAAACATAACCGCACCCTTTAGAACGCAGATAGCATAAACTTCTTCATCTTTGTATATCTCGTTGAGTTTAGCCGCCAATTCGCCGATTTTGGCTTGAATTTCTTCTTCTGATATTAAAACCTTTAAATCTTTAGTGTTCATATATTCTCTCCAATTTTAAAATGTGTGTGGGTTTGTCTTTAACTTTTATTTTTTCGCTGATACCGCAAAATGGCGCCCAGAGAACTTCTTTGCCATGACAGAGGAACAGCAGTTCATCGCGTTTGTCTTTTGGAATAGCTTTGTAATTAAGATATTTTTTCAGCTTTTGTGAACCCGTTGCGCCAAGCGGATGGATTATGTCGCCGTCTTCGCGGTGGCGGATTGTGTATCTCGTTATGGTTGAAAGGTCAACGTATGCAATTCCGTCACTATCCGGTGGAAATTTATCAGGTTTTACTGTGCATTCTTCTATTTTAATGCTATAACTTTGTTTTTTTATCAGACGAATTTCTTTTTCGCTTGTAAAAAATAGCACTCCACTCGTAATAGAAAACGTTTTTCCGTTTTTAGTGCGGGCATTTTCGTTGATAAATTCTACGATTTTTTCAATGCGTTTTTTGTCATATTCAAATCCGTTTTCGCACAGAAAGTCATAAATGATACGCTTTTGGACAGCAGGCGAAAAGTTTATAAAATTTTGAGTATTAAACTTGTCTTTCAGTGACGCGATGTATTCTTTTATAATTTCTGAGTCGTTATTGGCGTTTTCGCTTAGATTATTAAGTGCAATTTTTGTATCAGGATTGATTTTTTCAAGTTCCGGCAGAATATTTTTTCTTATAAAGTTGCGTTTGTACTTTGTGTTCTCATTAGAACTGTCACTGTTTGGTGTTATATTATATTCTTTACAATATTGTTCAATCTCCGTGCGATAGATTGTCAAAAGTGGGCGATAGAATATGCCACGAACAGGTGCGATGCCTTTTAAGCCCTCAAGGCCTGTGCCTTTTGATATTCTATAAAGCAATGTTTCGGCATTATCATCAGCGTTATGAGCCGTAAAGACAACATTTGAGTTGAATTTTTTTGCGCAACATTCAAAAAAGTCATAGCGCGCTTCGCGCGCCGCTGTTTCTGTTGCGGGAATACCTGCAGAAAGAGTTTCAGAGTAGAATTCTATGCCGTGTGATTTACAGAAAATTCGGCAATTTTCTTCTTCACGTTTACTTTCTTCTCCGCGCCAGTTGTGGTTTAAGTGGATTGCAATCGGGTTAAGGTTTAGTTCTAAAAGTACATTCAACAGGCACATTGAGTCAAAACCGCCAGAAAACGCAACAAGTACGGTTTGTTCGCCGATTGAATGTTTCTTTAAAAATGCTTCTACATTATTTTTGAGCATTTGAGAACTTTTTTACACCCTCTCTTATTTCGACCGAATCAACTCCAAGCTGTTCTAATGCTTTCATTGCAAGGCTTGTAGGCTCAGTTGTGATTGCAAGCAGCATGTGTGAAGATTCGATTTTTGTCTTGTTTTCTTTTTTTGCTATATGCCATGCGGTTTCAAGAACGCGTTTTGCACGTGTTGTGAAAGTGATTTCGCGGTCGTAGTATTCATTTCCAAAGCCTACAATGTTTTCAACAACGTCACGTGCTTCTTTGATATTGATTTCAAGTTCTTTAAGCACTTTTGAACCTATTCCTGTCGGTTCTGCGATAATTCCAAGCAAGAACATTTCAGTACCAACCGTATTTCTTCCAATTCTGCGCGCTTCTTCTTTTGCAAGGCGCAAAATTGTAAGTGTTTCAGGCATTTGTTTTTCTATAGGTTTAATAATCGCATGGGCCAGATCATCATCAGAAATATGGAATTCTTTAATAATATCGTATGCAACGCCCTTTTTAGCCTTTAGTATTCCAAGGATAATGTGTTCGGGAAGAACGACGGAAGAACCTAGTTCTTTTGCTGTTTGGAGTGCAAGGTTCATTGTTTTGAATGCGTTAGGCGTAAAAATAATCTGTCTGCCTGCGTATTCGGAGGTTCTTGATTGAACATTTTTTAATTTTGCATCGAACCCGTCGCTTGTTATACCGAAGTTTTCTAAGATATTATAAAGGTTTGTACTTTTATCTTCAAGAATAGACGACAAAATTTGTTCTGTCCCAAGAATTTCATAGTTAGAAGTGGACAGTTTCGCAACCGCACGTTCAAAGACTTTAGCAGACTCTTCGCTATCAAAAATTGCGTCAGTATCGTCGGGTTTGTCTTCTTCTTTTGTTTCATCAGTTTCCGGATGTAGAATTCTTTTAATCTTTTTTTGTACCAGTTTTTGCAGGAGTGTTCTGGTTTCTTCAATATTCAGTCCATAGTCGTTTAAAAAATTTATTTTTTGGAATTCTTTGTAACTAAGAACTGCAAGGAAAAGGTGTTCAAAAAGTACGGTGCTGTTACCTGAAACGTTAGCAAAATCGACAGCCCTTTTTAATAATTCTTTGTACTCTTCACCAAAGTGCAGGGTTCTGTTATCTGCTTTTGAGCCTTCTAAATCAGGGTAGAATTTTTCAAGCAGATTTTCGTATGTGATATTTTTGTTCTTGAAAATTCTGAGCGAAACGCCTTTTGCTTCGCACACAAGTGCCAGTAAAAGGTGTTCGGGCAAGATTACGTTAAAACCGCATTCTCTTGCTATTTCCTGAGATTTGCTGACTACATTGACAGCCTTTTCCGTAAAACGTTCAAACAATACTTTACTCCTCGTCTTCTAAGCTTTCAATATATTCTGATACTCTTTCAAATTCTTCATCATCTTCGATTGTTTCAAAAGAGTAATCTTCACCGTCTTTAATGATTTCCATCAAAACGAGTTCTTCTGTGCCTTTTTCATCTTTTGGCAGAAGTAATGCGTAATCTTTGCCTTCAAATTCAATGATGTTGTAAAGCTCAAATCTGACAGGATTGCCTTCTTCGTCGATTGTTTCGATAATTTTGTTTTCTTCCATATTTATTGACCTTTCTTTTAGTTATTTCTTGATAAGTATTGTTCTAAGATTATGCCTGCGCTTTCAACATCGACCAAGCCTTTATCTTTTCTAAAATTTATTTTTTTAGCTTTAAGGTTTTCTTCTGCGGTATCGGAGGTTAGGCGTTCATCTTCAAATATTACTTCAAACCCCTGAATTTGGCCCGCAAAGTCGATACAATCCTGAGCCTGAGACCCCTGAGTCCCATCCATGTTATATGGTACACCAATAATAATTTTTTTTACATTGTTTTCTTTTGCAATGTTTACAATTTTGTTTACAGAATCGTTATCACGGGCGATATAGCTGTGGCGGTTAGCGATTATGTGAAGGTAGTCGCTTATTGCTATACCGATTCGTTTTGTGCCGACGTCGAGTGCCATAATTTTATACATAAAACCCCCATAACTGTTCGAGATATGCAAGATTGTCTTCTATATTTGCCTGTTTGTATTTTAGGAAGTTGTTATCAGTTAACATATTTAGAAAATACTGGAATACACTCTGTTTGAGTATGAACATGTAAAGCTCCTGCATAGCAGATGCATCTTCAGCAATTTTGTAAAGCGTCAAGGCCGTTTGTTCATCGTCTAATTTTGTGTACGCGGTTAGGAAAATTCTTTCTTTCCAGTTGGCTTTTTCCTCTTCATAAATAACTTTGTCAAGGTTTTCGGCAAGGAAGTTATCTATATCAATTTCATCAATTCGATTTTCTTTAAGTTTTTTGTCAAGTTCGTTGAAAAACTGTTCGGATTCGTCGCCGAAATTGTGCGTATAAAACCACGGAACCGTAAAATCAGCGTCAAGAACATTGGTTATGTCGTTTGGAGTGATTGATTTACCGCTGAATTTTTCTCTTAAAATATCTTCAATCTCAAATTCTGCTGCCGGAATATCAAGGAAAATTCGTTTCCAGCAGTTGTATTCATAAGGCGGGGCTGATTTTTTGTAGTTTAGTTTTTCGCCCTGCAACATTAGTTTTTTGAACATATCAGGAGCAATTAGTGTTTTGTAATCGGTTCCTGTTAGTTTATCAAGTAAAAATGAAGCTTCGAATTCAGAAATTGCGCTAAACCCTAAGCACTCTCTAACCCCTGTGTAGTCGTCAATGACCATCCCGACAAGCTGAACGGTTTTATTATCATCGTTTGGTTTTTCGTAAATCAGGCTGATATTACCCTCTCCATCCGGCGGGATAATATAAAATTTAGCGTTTTTGTGTGAATCGGCAGCAGGCTGAAACTTCTTGCCTGCGCCTGAAAGTTTGAGTTCTGAAACGCATTTTTTTATGTTTTGGCGTGTAATTTCATCCAGCGCGTCACTTGTTTGTACAAGAGTTTCATAGGCGTATGCGGATTTTGTACTGCTTAACATTTTTAGTGCATAAAGTCCGATTTCAGATTTTGGAAAGCTTAGAAATATTGGCACCAGAATATTCGCCAAATCTTCACCCTGCTGGTCCTCTTGAAGCGATTCAAGCAACATCATCTGGTCTTTTGGCGGGATCGCGCTGAAAAAATCAATAAAATCAAGTTGTATTTCAGGATTCTCTTTGGAACTTTCCAGTAACTCCTGAGTTTCTTGGCGTACAAGCTCTTCATTATATTCAAGGTATGAATCGTAATGCTCTCCATGCCAGTCAGATTTGAAAGAACTTATAAGTTCAATAGCGTGAAGTTTCAGGTTGTTTTCATATTTCGGATTTTTGATGATGCTTTCCATCTCTTGAAGAAGTTCTTCCTCATCGGCATAACGCAGAAGCAAAAGTTTTATAACAGGCATTGCGTCGTCGTTACAGAGCAGAAATTCTTTCAGCAGAATTTTAACGATGTTCTGCGGATTATTTTGTTCATCAAGAGTTTTAAATTCTGACGTATTAACCAGAATAGTCGAATTTTCAAGCGCTTTTACAAGCCTTGAAATCTCGCTTTTAATCTCAAATGCGTTGAGTTGTTTTGGCATTTCTGACATCATTTTCTGGAAATTCCCCAGAGCGCGTCAATGATTTTTTGAACTTCGGCAGATGGTGCCTGTTCGCTCATTATTAAGTATTGTACTGCAATAAGCGTACATTCAGAACAAATATTAACCCCGGGGCCGAGAACCATTCTCAAAACTTGGTGGTTTGGGCGGCCGCAAAAGCTGCAATATTCGACTTTGCCCGTATTGATTTCTTCTTTATGTTCTTGTTTAGGCTCTTTTTTATGACGTTTATCGCCCAAACTTACAACTTTTTCTTCTGACATGTCTTTCTCCTATCCTTTATCATTGTAACTGATTTTTTAAAATTTGCCAAATTGTTAAACTTATTTTATAATCAGTCTGTTAGAGGCATGTTATTGAGAGGGATTTTTATATATGAAAAGAGTTTTGCTTGTCGCAGGTGTGTTATTTATTTCTGTAATCTCGACAGCTTGTATAAACAATTTTGCAGTACAGGAATTAAATACAAGAGCCAAGGAATTCATCGAAAATGGTGATTATACAAGCGCTGTAGAAAGACTTAAATCAAGCATTGACCTCGATTCATCTGCTTATGAATCTTATTATAATCTAGCGGTTGCATATACTAAATTAGATGATTATATTAACGCTTTTGATAACTACAAAAAGACTCTTGAATTGAAAAATGACTTTGCTGACGGTTATTATTCCCTCGCAGTTTGTGAAGAAAACTTAATACTTGATATTGAAGAGGGTGTGCTTAAACTCGATGAAGACGCGAAACTTGTAAAAGTTGAAGATCAAAAGAAGAAAAAGTTAACCGAAGCAGAAGTAAATTATGTTCAAGAATTGACGGCTGATGCGGTTAAGAATTACGAAAAGTACCTTTCATTGAGCGAAAATGCTCCTGATAAAGACGCTGTTCGTGATAGAATTCTGGAATTAAGCGCACAATGATATTGTCTTCGCCGGGTGCTGTTGCGTTAGATGTTTTCGGCCTTTCTGTTTACTGGTACGGAATAATAATGGCGTTCGCAATACTTATTGGTGCTTTTATCGCTGATTGGGCTTATAAAAAAAATGGCGGTGATGATTTATTAATCGATTTAATCCCGTGGCTTGTTGTAATTGGTTTTGCGGGCGCAAGATTATATTATTGCATTTTAAATTTTTCTTACTACCTCGCGCATCCCTTGGAGATATTGAATGTTCGTCAAGGCGGACTTTCCATCCACGGAATGTTTTTGGCGTGCATTATCTTTTTAACTGTGTACTGTAAAAAGAAAAAAGTTGATATTTTTAATATTCTTGCACCTTTATGTCTTGGAGTTTCGTTTGCGCAAAGCATTGGGCGGTGGGGAAATTTTTTTAATTCTGAAGCGTTTGGAAAACCATTTGATGGTTTTTTAAAACTTTATATTACACCGGCTTTAAGACCCGAAATTTATAGACATAATGAGTTTTTTCACCCTACTTTTCTTTACGAAAGCGTTTTGGATTTATTAATATTTGTTATTCTGTTTTTGCTGATACGTAAAAATAATTCATCGCCGCGTTTTGTAACTTTTCTTTATTTTATGCTTTACGGAATTGTAAGGATTATTGTGGAAAGTTTTAGGATAGATAGTGTGGTTTATATTTTTGGTCAACCCGTGGCTCTCGTTGTTTCTGCACTTCTTGTGATTATAGGTGGAATCGGAATTTTACTTGATTTAAAAATAAAATTCCGCTAAAATAAATTTATGCTTAAAAAATTATTGGTGATTTTATCGTTATTTACATTAATTCTAAGCGGTTGCGGCAAAAAAGAAGAGCCGTTAATCGACGATTTACAGGTTATTAAAGACCGTGGAAATCTTATTGTGGGTGTTCGTGACGATACTAAGCCGTTTGGTTATCGCGATAAAGACGGAAATCTTGTCGGTTTTGAGATTGATTTGGCCAAAATGATTGCCGGTTTTTTACTTGGTGATGAGTCTAAAATTGAGTTTGTTGTTGTTGAAGCCGACGATAGAATAAGTATGTTAAACTCCAAAAAAGTCGATATGCTTACTGCGACGATGACCATTACTCCGCAGCGTTTGCGTGTGGTTGATTTCTCTGAATCTTATTATGTCGCCGGTCAGGCTGTAATGGTGCAGGCAAAATCACCATATACAACGTTAAACGAACTCGCTGATAAGCGTTTGATTGTTGTATTTGGAACTACGGGCGAAAAATCTTTACGTGACATTTATCCAACTGCAAAAATTCTTGCGTTTAAGACCTATACGGAAGCTTTTTCAGCTCTTAAAAGAGGTGACGCTGATGCAATCGTTGCCGATGATACCGTACTTTTAGGCTATGCTATTGAAAATAAATCAGTGCGACTTTTTTCAAAACGCTATTCTCGAGAACCTTATGCCGTTGCGTTCAGGCGGGGAGATGAATCTAAAAACTTACAGTTGCAAGTTAACGAATATATAAACTATCTGCTTTCTACCGGAAAGCTGAAACAGCTTATGCTAAAGTATAATTTATTGTAAATATTTCTTAATATTCGCGTATTACAAAGCAAATTTTTTCTTTACATAACTTGAAAAGAATATGTTTACCCCGATATCAAATAATATTCACAACAGAAACGTAAATTTTGGGAATTCTAAGGTTAATATGGTGTATATTAACGATATGCACGGAAGCCTTTCATTTATAGATTCCTTTGTCACCGCTCGTGATGAGTTTTATCGTAAAAATACTGACGGTACTAACTGGACAGTCAGCGGTGGTGATATGTTTATTAAGGGTTCCGATAATAACCCTGTCGTTGCTAAATTTATTGATAAATACGTTGATGCAATTGGCGTTGGTAATCATGATATTTCCAATGCAAAAGATTTTACCAATCTGATTGAAAAAGCAAAAATAGCACACAAATTTCTCAGTGCAAATATGGAAGTTGAAGCCGACAATGAATTAGCTGGCAAAGTGGCAAAATCTACAATAATTACAGATGGTGATGAACGCATTGGCTTTATTGGCGTTTCTCCGATGGATTTTGATAAACATGTTTCCCGCAACCCTAACAACGAATTCGTTTCAGTAAAGGGGCTTAAAGAAACTGTTAAGGCCATAAAGCAGGAAGTCAAAAATATTGAAGCACAAGGCGTTGATAAAATAATTCTTCTTGCTCATACGGGACAGGCAACAAACGATTATGAAGGCGTCGATTTGTATAAGGTTTTTGCTAAAATCGGCGGAATTGACGTAATTGTCGGCGGACACGATCACATGATGGTTGACAGATGGGAAAATTCTTCAAGAACCAAGCTTGATAATCCTGATGAATTTGAACCTGTTCGTATTGTTTCAACCGGTTCAAGTGCAACGCATTATTTCAGCGGCAACCTCAACATATTCGGTACAATGAATTTAACTTTTGATGATGATGGTGTTCTCATTCCTGAAAAATGCCGTAATAAGATTAAATATTCTCATACCTTCCCTAAATCAAACTTTATTGGAAAATATTTAGGGAAAGATGCTCAAAGAGTTGTTGGTGTAATTCCGTCACCAATCGTAACTGACTCAGATCCGCTTTGTAATGAAAATAAAGTCGCAAACTTCGTCGCAGATTCAGATTTTCGTTATGCTTGTGAACATTCACAAGACGGACGCCGACCTGATTTTGCGTTCGTAAACGCCGGTACAATTAGAGATTCATTTACAGATGTCGAAATTACCAGAAATCAGATTAGGCAGGTTCTTCCGTTCAAAGAATCATTAGTTAAAGCTGAACTTACTAAAAAACAAATTTACGATGCTTTAGCTATATCAGCAGAATCTACTACATTCAAAAAGCCTACCCCGGGAATGATGCAGGTTTCTCATATGAGTTATCAAATAAATGCTGATTATTCCATTTCAGATGTAAAAATTCTAGATGATGATGGCAATGTTCGCTATAATCTTGATAAAATGGACGATGATGACACATTTACCTGTGTTTACGATTCTTTCCTAATGTCGGGGCCAAATCTTCTTGGTTGCCTTAAAGCTGAACCGCTTGAAGATTATAACGTGACACGTGCACAGGCGCTTGAAGAATATCTTCAATCAAATGAAGAAATTGCAGATTATGTGTCCGATAGAATTATTATTCGTTAATAAGTGATATATTAACTTTTGTAAAAATTGTGGCTTTTTTGTAACAATATTTTACATTAATAAAACTTTATATATGTAAGGGAATTAAATATGAGGCTCGGGAAAAATGAGTTTCGATGTAAATGTTTTATCTTCAAAACCTGTGATTAAGCCTGCTGCAAGTATGCAAAACGATGGCGGTGGCGGGAACCTTGGCTATATGTATCAAGGCCGGAAGCAACAAGAAGAATCTCAAAATATTTTTGCGAAGAATAGCGAAATTGATACTTTTGTGAACGCTCCTACATTTGAGGCAGAAGATTTTACTTTTTCTTTTGTTGAGTTTATTCTAGAAGTTTGGGATGCGGTAAAAGCATTCTTCCGTCGTAAATAAACTTAATAATTTTGACTATACCTGTATAATAGCGTATTATTTTAGTGTGTATTTTAGTATTGGCAGGTATGAAATGAAAAAAATTCTTATTGTAGACGATGAACAGGATATTGTTGAAAGTTTGAAATTTGTGCTTGAGATTGCAAATTATACCTGTTATTGTGCGTATAACGGTGAAGATGGATTGCGTATGGCAAAAGAAATTGTGCCGGATTTAATTATCCTTGACGTTATGATGCCTAAAATTAACGGGTTTAAAATAAGCCGTTTGCTCAAATTTGACAGCAAGTATAAGGATATTCCGATTTTAATGCTTACTGCTCGTTCACAGATGGAGGATAAGCTTATCGGCGAAGAAACAGGCGTTAACGAATATATTACAAAGCCGTTTGATTTGGACGAAGTTGTTGCGAAAGTAGAACAGTATCTGGGTGCAAATAGTGCAAGCTGTAACAAATAAAACTCTGGAAAAATTGAAATATGACCTTGTTCGCGAAGGATTGGTGCCGTTTGATGTTGTTAATCAGGCGACTCAACTTGCGCAGTCACAAAATACGAACATAGGACAGGTTCTTATTAATTCAGGTGTTATCACCGAAGAAGCAATCCTGAAGTTTTTGGAGGAAAAACTTCATATCCCGTTTGTTAATCTTAACGACTATTCGCTTGATAAAAATACATTAAAGTATATTTCTTATAACGATGCGAAAAAATATAAGATTTTACCGCTGTTTAAGATTGAAAATGTTTTGACTGTTGCGATGGCCGATCCTATGGATTTGTTCGCTATAGACAAAATCGTCGAAACCGCAGAATGTTCTATTGAGGCGGTTATTGCATCTGAAAAGGTTGTATTGGAAAAAATCGACGAATATTATAATGAAGCTTCCGGTACCGATAAAATTGTGACATCGTTTGAAAATGTTGACTATGACTGGCGTGAAGAACTCCATAACGATGATTTAAGCGATGCGCATATACATAAAATTATTAGCTCTATTTTGCGTCAAGCTGTGATTGAAAGTGTCCATGAAATCGTTTTCAGGCTTGAAAACGATGGTTTTGAAGTTACATTTAAGACAGTAAACGAAGTCTTGAATAAAGGCACAATCCCTACAGTTTTGATGGAATCCTTTATCGCTAAGCTTAAACACCTAGCACAATTGGATTCTACGGTGAGTGAGGTTCCGCAACTCGGTAAAATTAATTTTGCAATGGGGGATTTAACCCTTGTTGCGAGTGTTTCAACGTTCCCGACTATTATGGGTGAACGAATTTATATTAAGCTTTATAAGCCGCCAACTTGTCTGCGTTCGCTTATTAATTCCACACAAAATTACAACCTGTTGATTAACTCTGTTAAAGAACCGGGGGTGATATTTGTATGCGGTTCACAATTGAGCGGTAAAACCCACCTTATTTATTCACTGTTGAATGAAATTTCTTCGCCTGATAAAAATATTATGACGCTTGAAAGTATTACTAAATACAATCTGCCTAACGTAAATCAGTGCGAACTTAACGAAAATGTCGGCTTTAATATGGATAAAGCTTCAAGATTTATTGAGTTTCAATCTCCTGATATTATTTACCTTGAGGGGATGAAGAACAAAGAAACTTTTGATTATTTTTCAGAACTCGTTTTCAACGATAAAGTTATTATTATGGAGTTTCTGGCAAATAACATGGAAGATTTGCGAAACAAAATTTCTTATTCTGACTTTGAAACCCTGAAATCTTTAATTTCTTGCCTTGTATTTATTCATTCACAAGATAGTATTGAGGTTTTTGATAAAGAAACCGCGCAAAAATATTTAGCATAGTTGGAATTTTTGTTTTTGCTGTCCTTTTATCTCTTTAAGTTCACGAATAGCTTTGCCGCAGATGTCCACTGAGGCGTTTGTCGTCAAGATTTTACGGAAGCATCTGGATGCATAGGTGGTTTTACCCAGCTTTTTGTAGCACTGACCTAGTTTTTCGTAAGCATGCACGTGGGTCGGATTTCTTTTAACCATCTGGTTTAAAAGAGGAATAGCGTCACTGTAATGTGACAGTTTTATGAATAATTCAGCTTTTTTTTCGTATGCAGGCAAAAAGTCAGGGGTTGTTTCTATTAAACGTTCGTATATCATAAGTGCCATATCAGGTTCTTCACAGTATTCATGCGCGATACCAAGGTTTAGAACTGCGTAAGGGTTTGTAGGATTTGATTGGATGGCTTTAATGAAACTGTTAACTGCAATACAGGTTTTGTTGATTTTTAAACCGCAAAGCCCCATCTGATAAAAAGCGCTAAAGGCCATCTGATTTACCATTATAGCTTTTTCAAAATATGAAATAGCTTTGTTAATTTTGTTCGTTTTTTTATAACAAAAGCCCAGAAGAGTGTAAATTCTGTCATTATTTCTTTCTGTTACAAGTCTGTTTAATAATTGTTTAATAACCTTTTTATAAATCGCATTTAGTGCAGTTTGATTCTCTTTCTGCTCTATTAATAAATCTTTTTTCACATTAACCTCTTTATATTGTAATTCTATGTGATTTTTGGCATGCAGGTAACAATCATTTGATGTATAAAATATCAATCGATGGATTTATAAAATTATCTGTGGTATAACATTGTTATGAGAAGAGCTGTTTTATTATTGGGATTAATGTTATCAGGTTTGGCTGCTTATGGCGCGGAGCTTTCGCTTCCTAACGGTTCTACGAACATGCAGGGGCTTGAAATACCTAAAGTTAACGTGAACACAAAAGAATCTCTTTTGACGTCCGATGAAGAATATATGAAAGAAATCATCGGGCTTCAGCGTGAGAAAGATTTAGAAGATATTGAAAACCTGTGGGAGGGAACTGTTAACAACAATCAGGTTATTTCGTTTGCCTTGAAAAAACTTGCAACACCTGAAAGTCAGCGTAGAATTCACTCCTCTTTGATGTCTAAGACCCTTTCTGCTATGGTCGCAGGAGCCTCATTCGCCCCGATGTTTTTAGGGCAGAATTATATGCTTCAATCAGGTTCTTTTGCGGCTGGTCGTCTTGCGCAGAATTTAATTAATAAGAAAAATGTACCTCAGGAAATCCCGCTTACGGATACCGAAATGATTGAACTGGCAGGATTAATTGAAAACTTGCAGGATACGATTATCAGCACTTATTACAATTATAAAAATTCTCTTACCCAGTTGAAAGAAACCAGAACAAAGCTTCTTTTGTACAGTAAAAATTATTCAAACGCTCTGGAACGTGAGGATTTGTTGGAAATTACGATTTCTTCGTCACTGTATGAGAGTTTGCAGATTGATGAGTTCTACCATCTTGAGAACGCTAAGAAATACCATCTTGCGCTTCAAAGGCTTGCCGGTAAGAAAATTGTTGAGAATTTGAATCTTATTCAATTTAATAACAGTGTTTTATTAGACAAATCTGGAGGTAAAAAATGAAGAAAATCTTGTTTATATTGGCGCTGATTTTATCTTCTTCCCAGCTTTTTGCCGCTGATTTGTCAGAACTTAATTCTCCTAAACCGCTTTTATACCGTATGGGATTAACAGATGATTCGGAGATTAAGTATTCACCGGTGGATAATAAAATCCATGCAAATGTTTCAGTTACCGAAAAGAAAATTGATTATTCGCTAGATAAAATTACGGCCGGTAATCTTGATACCTGTGATTTGAGTAAAATAACATACGCTGATTTGAGTATTAAAAGGCTTTCAAAGGAGATTGAAAAAGATCTTGCTGCAGATGAACGTGAAATGATGGCCGATTTGTCTTTGTTATGGCAAGGTGCAGCAACACAAAGTGACACTATTAACTTCGCACTTTATAAACTTTCAAATCCCGAAGAGGATAAACCTGATAGTAAATCAATAAAGAGCGTTCTTGGAAACATTGCCAGTATGTCGACGCTTGCGGGTGCTACAATGGGCAGCCCTATGCTTGCAGCAGGTTCGCTTCTTGGCGGGAATTTAATGAGTATATTTGCACAGGATACAAAAGCTCTTAACTATAAATACACAAAAGTTAACGACGCAGATATGATTATCCTTGTGCGTAAAGTCGAGGAATTACAGCAAAAAACTGTCGATTTGTATTATGACTATATGACGTCTCGAAAAAAAATGAATATGCTGCAAAAAATGGCTGTTGAGCGTAAAAAGAATTATGATTTGTCACAAAATGCGACAAGAGAAATTCTTCTTATTTCTGATGCATACTATCGTAACGCTGTTGATTCTCTAGCCAAGGCAACATCTGAATTCTATACAATCCGCGCTACACTAGAGCAGTTTGTTGGTCATGATATTTTTGTTCAATTTGAGGAAGAAATAAATTCTCGTGAGAAAGATAAATAATGTCACTTATATGTGACGATTTGTTGTGTCAAATAGCATATTTGCAAGCTTTTCGCAACCGTCAAATCCGTGAGAACGAATGATTTCTGATGCTATCTCTCTTTCATAATCGACGAAGTGGTGTTCGATAGTAAATTCACCGTTTTCGATTTCTAAAATAGCATAGCACGGCATAGCATCAGGAGTCATGGAACGGCCAACACTGCCGACGTTGACAACTGTTTTTCTGCTGTTTAGCTGATAACCGCAAGGGATGTGTGTGTGACCGCAAAGAATTAAATCTGCGTCACTATTATGTGTCATTTCTTCCACAGTGTCCGGCATTAAGTCAGGATAAATGTTTTCATTATTTCTGCGTGGAGAGCCGTGAACAAGATGAATTTTTACACCATCAATTTCGACGATTTTTTCTGGAGGTAGTGACGCTAGAAAATTTATATATTTTTCAGGGAGAATACTCATATCATACTTTAGGGCTTCCGCCATTACTGGAAAAGAAGCTTTGGCATCCTCGTAAGTTTTTTCACTGTAAGTCGCAATCATATTATCAGTGTTGCCCTGAATCATCTCCCACGGTTGTGTTAAGATGAATTGCAATGTTTCAATAGGCTGCGGGCCTGCCATTGCGTAGTCGCCGAGTGCAAAAACTTTTTTCACTCCGTGTTTTTCAAAGTCGTTTATAACTGCCGTGAGGGCATGTAAATTTGCGTGAATATCAGATATAACAGCGATTTTCATGATTGTTGTCTTTCTCCTTTTACATGTTACGATATTATTATGATTATAAGAAGAAAGTCAATAGGATTTAAAATAGGTGATATTGCAGTCGGTGCCGGCGCGCCTGTTTCTGTGCAATCGATGTGCAATACTGATACACGTGATGTCAACGCAACATTAAGCCAGATTGCGGAATTAACCGAAGCGGGTTGTGAGATTATCAGGCTTGCAGTGCTTGATATGGACGCTGCTGAGGCTTTGCGGCCGATTGTTGAGCGCTCGAAAATCCCTGTCATTGCGGATATACATTTTGATTATAAACTGGCAATTCAGGCGATAAATTCGGGTGTCAGTGCTTTGCGTTTAAACCCCGGGAATATTGGCAAGCGTGAAAATGTTGAAAAAGTTGTTAAGCTTGCAAAACAACAACAGATCCCTATAAGAATTGGAGTTAATGCAGGGTCTTTAGAGCGCAACCTTATTGAAAATAAGGAGCTGTCGCTTGCAGAAAAGCTTGTAGAAAGTGCGATGGGGCATATAAAAATTCTTGAAGATTTAGATTTTGGACTTATAAAAGTTTCTTTAAAGTCTTCAGATGTTTTGACTACAATTGATGCTTACAGGCTTGTTGCTGAAAAAATACCTTATCCGCTTCACTTAGGAGTGACGGAAGCAGGAACTTTGAAAGCAGGACTTATTAAGTCTTCTGTTGGCATTGGAACGCTTCTTGCAGAAGGCATAGGCGATACAATCAGAGTTTCTCTGACAGAAAAACCAATTGAAGAGGTTTATGCCGGTTTTGAAATTCTGAAATCTCTCGGATTGAGGCAAAAAGGCGTTAATTTTGTTTCCTGTCCGACTTGCGGCAGAACCCAAATTGATTTGATTTCGTTAGCAAAACAGGTTGAGGAAAGATTTAAAAATTTTGACAGACCGATAACAATTGCGGTTATGGGCTGTGCGGTTAATGGCCCTGGAGAAGCACGGGGCGCAGATTTTGGTATTGCCGGTGGAGTTGGAGAGGGACTTGTTTTCAAAAAAGGTGAAATTATAGCGAAGGTTCCGGAAGACCAGCTTCTAGATAAACTTGAAGAGGTTATTAAAATCTCCTCTGTTTAGTTCATGACAGTTTTATATTAAGTTTTTATAATAAACTTGTACAATTCAAAGCTTGAGAATATAATTTAAATAAGATGTAGGAGCATTTAACATGAAAAACAAAATTTTATTTACAGTATTGGCTTTATCAGTTGCAGTTCCGTCATTTGCTTATATTTCGCGCAGTGACACATATTCAAGTGATTTCTTGAAGATGAACGGATATTCTGATACTTCTATACAGATGGTAAACTATGAGCGTAATAAAGCGGCAGGGATTCCAAATGATATGCCGAAAAAAATTATTAAAAATAAATTTTTAAGAGTTTTATACAACGCATATAATTACACTGATCCGGCTGCAGAAGGTAATACGTTCCTTAGACACAATATTGAGATTGAACCTAGTGTAAATGACCTTTAATATGCGCTTTTCAAAAATATTATTATTGATTATATTTTTATTTTCAGCATCACCGGCTTTCTGTGCAAAGTCCGGTGGTGTTGAGTATCATGATTATCTTTTTGATTATTCAAATTTTGATATTGAACCTATTGAACTTGAAGCTGACTCTTTCCTTTCAAAAGCTTTAGCCGAAAACGATAAGAGTGTTAAAGATGATTTGCTCCATCGGGCAATGAAAAATTATTATATTTTGTTGAAAATTAGTCCTGATAACGTAAGCTTTCTTAACAAAAGAGCGTTAATCTACGACATTCAGGATAGGAATTTGCTCGCTAGATCTTATTTTTCTCGTTCTTTAAATATCGAAAAAGATAATCCTGAAACAAATTTTCTTGTAGGTGATTATTTTTACAAAAGACGTGATTATAAAAGAGCATTAAGATATTTTTCCGCAGCGTACGAAAACGGTTATATTGACTATGATATAAACTTTAAGCTTGCGGTAGTATATGAAAAACTTGGCGATTTGTGTAACGCTAAGCGTTTTTATCAAGAGGCATATACAATGGATGAATCACAAAGCTTTCTTCTTGATAAAATAGAAAGTATTCCAGAGGAAAACGAGGAGTATCACGGTACGATTAGGAGTTAGGATGAAACGTGTATTTATAATTTTTATATGTTTGATTTTAGGGATAGGTCAACAAATTTTTGCAGAGGAAAATACGCCAGAAACCGCTGACGGTAAAGTTATAGAAGGATATTTACCTTACGTTGCAAAAAAAGATGAGGTGATTTATTCCAGTTCTCACTATAAGATTAATAAGTTTGACCCTACAGTGAAAACGAACGTTGAGGGGGTTAACGCTCCCGGGGCGCGTGGTCCGAATCAACTTGTAATTTATACTCCTAATTGCGGTGAAACGACAGGTACTAACGAATACGGCTATGAAGCTATTGTTGTTGGTAATACTGTTGTGGATTTATCAGGTGCAAATTCACCAATTCCGTCTGATGGTTTTGTTATAAGCGGTCACGGAAAAGCTAAAACCTGGATTACTAATGCAGTTAAAATTGGGACAAAAGTCTATTTAGATCTGGAAAATATGACTATTTATACTTATGTTACAAGTGAAAGCTATATTTTTCTGGCAAACAAAAAACTCGAGGAAACTGAACAGATGATTCAGTATTATTCACAGAATAATCCGTCTTTTAACCCGCGTTTTTCTAATATGTATCTGGAAGATGCCAGAAAATTTATTAAAAAGGCAAAGAAAAATCCTCAGGCCGTGAAAAAGAATGTAACGCTTTCGATTGAGGCTTCTAACGATGCATTGAAAAATATTATTCCATATAAATCAAAAGAGATGAAAGGCGTTTGGATTCGCCCTGTGGAGCGCAGTGCATATGAAATTCGAAATACCGTTAAAAAATTAAAAAAACTTGGTGTTAATACTATTTTTCTTGAAACTTTTTATCATGGAAAAACAATTTATCCTAGTAAGTTAATGTCAACTTACGGTTTTATTCCGCAAAATGAAATATTTGTTGGTTTTGATCCGCTTGAAATTTGGCGTGATGAGTGCAAAAAGGAGAAGATTAAACTTCATATTTGGTTTGAAACATTCTACGTAGGTAACGATAATCCAAATATTAACCCGCAAAGTATTTTGTTTCTAAACCCATCGTGGAGTAATAAGAATAAAAAAGAATATGCTTCAATAAATCCGGTTAAAGTTTCGACGGAGCATAACGGTTATTTCCTAGACCCTGCTAACCCTGAGGTTCGCAAATTTTTGTTGGATTTGATAGAAGAAATTATAGTAACTTACTGTCCTGATGGTATAAATTTGGACTATATTCGTTATCCTCAGGCCGTTTCGGAAATGAATGCATGGGGCTATACCGAACATGCCAGAAATCTTTTTAAAGAACAGTATGGCGTTGATCCGGTTGATTTAGGGCCGAGTGAGTACGCTGTTGCCTGGGGAAATTTCCGCCGAAATCACGTTACAGCTATGGTTAAGTCTGTTAATGCGCTTTGTCGGAAGCATAAAGTATATCTTTCAGCGGTAATTTTCCCTGACAGATTGGCTGCATTCACATCAAAACTTCAAGACTGGAAAGAATGGTCACAAAATGGTTATATTGATGGTGCTACACCTTTATTTCTGACGTGCGATGCAAGAACAGCCAGCAAAGCAATTCAGAAGGTCGCAAGCGTGCTTCAGCCGCGTACAGATCTTTATGCCGGCCTGTTTGTGACATTCATTGGCGGTAGTCCCGACGATTTAATCAGGCAGATTCACGAATCCAGAAAGCTTAACGTTGGCGGCGTAATCCTTTTTGACTATGCGCACATAACTAATCGTTACACCGATGCGCTTGCAATGTTTTTTAGACCGAAAGACGCCTCGCTTTTAGCTCAAATGACAACACCTGAGCCAAATAAAGAGGAAAAAGTAAAAAAAGAAAAAGAAAAGAAAAGGAAACTTAATTGGATATTTAGTTTTGATTGATTATAGGAAAGGCGCGCTTCTCTGAAGCGCGCCCGACTTTTAAACCCCAGTATTTGAACTTGCAAGTTTTAGGAAATTTAAAATATTAGAGTTTACACTCTGGTTGACTGATGATAATTGGTTCAGATAATTGTATCTGTTGTTCATTTCAGCCTCATAGAGTTCAGATTGTTTAGCCAGAATATTTTCGGTTAATGTTGCCAGTGCATTGGTTCGATTTTTTTCGATTTCGTTAAGGTTATCCATAAAGACAGAGTTATCAAGGTTGCCAAAACGTGACGCGATGTCATTTCTCAGATTTCTAAACATTGGTGTGTAGGTTTCGTTTAGTTTGTTTATGCCCTGACTTGTGTACGCTTTAACCTGATTATCAATGCTTTTTTGAACCTCAGGAGAAAATACGTTAATGTTTTCAAGACCTTTAAGTAGGTTTTTATTAGTGTAGTCTTGAAGCGCTTTTTCATCGTCTGACATATTGTAATTCGTTGAAATTTTGCCTTTGCGGACATTGGCACTGGCAACTTCTTGACCATTGATAGAGTAACCTGTATTGTAAGTTTTAGGCTTTGAACCGCCTAAAAGTGAACCCAATAAAGAACCGCCTGCAGATGCAAGGCTTGTTGCTGTTGATGCTTTTCCCATAATAAATTAATCCTCATTGTTTAACAACAAGGACAAAATAACAAAACAAGTATGATTAGTATAACATATATCGCGATTTTTGTCCAGTATTAATTTTTTTAATTCATATATTGTAAACTCTACTTTACAGAATAGACTTCTTTGTATAGAATGTTAGTATTGAGGGCATAGTCTATGAACAATTATGAAAATTTTGATAATATGGAAACGAATTCCAGAAAATCCGCGTTAATTCAAGAACGTGTGAATTTGGTGTCCTCACATATGTATAAACAATTTTTAGATTATAGTCACGCTACAGTGAATACTAATAAGATTTTTGCAAGTATGAGCGATAATCTTGTTGCCATTGTTGAAACGTTGAAAGAGGGTTTTTCTTCCAGAGGCGTTACTACTCAAAATATTTATGTTGACACAGATCCGCAAAAATCTGTTATTATTGTTAATATTTTGTGGCATAAAATGAGTTTCACAACCCGCTGTAATTTCCAGCCGCAAGCTTTATACCGCGAAGTTGGCCCGCATATTTTCTCCGGTCGTATTATGGCTATTAAGGGAAATTATAACGATATAATGAAAGGCGTTACTGATCACGACGAAGAAATGGCAAGGCTTTTAGATAACGAAATTGCGTCATTGTTTATACCTGCTGAAATTAATCAGAATGCAATAATGAAAATTAGACATTTATCCAGCAGAGATTTTCTCTTGAATATGGTCGACGCTCCGCGTGAATTCGCACTTAAAGTTGTTGAAACAATCTGTGGTGGCGGTTTATATCACGAAGAGGGCGCTCGGAAAAGTTTTAACTTATAATTTTGACTTTTGACCGTTTATTACTAAAATATTATTAGAAGGTTGTTTTATATTATGAAATTATTAGAAAAATTAAGGGATTTTGAAAATCAATATGTGTTTGTAAAATGGGCATTGGGAGCCGAATACGGAAAGCTTCTGACTGTCGGTGATGACTTTATCGAACTTGCAATTATTGACGTTGATACAATGGAATACCGTGAAACTTTGATGATTGTATCTTCTTTACTTCTTGAAATTTCAATCGGCGGCGCAGATGTTGCAAGAATTATTGCTGAAGTTTCTTCACGCATGAGTCTGCACGAATAATCGTAATTGTTAATATTTATTGTAATTTCGCCACTTTTCTCTTGTATTTAAAATTTGAGTACATATAATTTATATGTAACGTATTAATTAAGAAATGAGAAAGGGTATCTGAAATATGATTACATTAAATTACAAAAATGCAGATGCAATGGTTATTGGAAACGCAAACGGTTTGAATATTGAACAAGAATTCTCAAACTATAAAGACTCTATTGCAAACATTATCACTAATTTAAACCAGAGAAAAGATAAACCGGGTCAATGGCTTCAATGGATGAACCTTGGTTATAACGAAGAAACTATTTGGTACGTGAAAGAATTTGCTTCTCAAGTTAAAGGCAAATTTGAAAATATTTTGGTTTTGGGTATCGGCGGTTCTGCTCTTGGCGGTATTGCAGTTACCGAAGCTTTGTTGAAACCTTTCTGGAACCTTTTAACTCCGGAACAAAGAGATAATTACCCTAGAATTTTCTTCCTTGATAATATCGATCCTGATACTATCAATGGCTTGTTACAAGTTTTGGATTTGAAAAAAACTTTGGTTAACGTTATTACTAAATCAGGCTCTACTGCTGAAACAATGTCACAATTTATGATTGTTAAAAATATTCTTGAAAAAGAATTGGGCGCTGATTATAGAAACAATATCGTTGCAACAACTGATAAGAAAACAGGCATTTTAAGACAAATTTCTGAACAAGAAGGCTATAAAACTTTTGTTGTTCCTGATGATGTTGGCGGCCGTTTTTCTGTATTTTCAGCAGTTGGCTTGTTGCCATTCGCTATGTTAGGACTTGATATTGATGCTATGGTTAATGGTATCAAAGACATGGATTTGGCTCTTAAAAATACTAATATCAGCGAAAACATTGCTGCACAAAACGCTTTGATTCACTTCTTGATGGATACTCAAAAAGGTAAAAACCTTTCAGTTATGATGCCATATTCAAGCAGATTGAAATACGTTTCTGATTGGTATGTTCAATTATGGGCAGAATCTTTGGGCAAAAACAAAGACAATAACGGAAATGATGTTCACGTTGGCCCTACACCTATCAAAGCTCTTGGTGCTACTGATCAACACTCTCAAATTCAACTTTACAACGAAGGTCCTAACGATAAAGTTATTAACTTCATCCGTGTTAAAGAATTTGATACAACTCTTGAAATCCCTAGTATTTTTGAATACACCGGAATTGGTTACTTAGGCGGAAAAACTATCAACCAGTTGATTAACGCAGAAGCTGATTCAACAAGAGTTGCGCTTTCTGACTACTCAAGACCAACCATCACAATCACTCTTGATAAAGTTGATGCGTATAACGTTGCTCAGTTGCTTTATATGTTAGAAGTTCAAACTGCTATTGCCGGTGAACTTTATAACATCAATACATTCAACCAACCGGGTGTTGAACAGGCTAAAAACTATACATACGCTCTTATGGGCCGTGCAGGTTACGAAGACTCTGCAAAAGCCCTTCAAGACAAAATGGCTACAGTGTAGGTCGACTGAGTCGACGGCTTTATTGGGCTTGGTGGCTATCGGTTACGAATTAAATTTAAAAGGCAATAAGATAATTATCTTATTGCCTTTTTGTATTTTATTCATTAAAATATTTATATGAGATTGCTTTTAAGTTTTATATTATTATTTGTCGGGTTATTTTTACCGCAATGTGTAGTAGCCAAAGAGGCTGTTGTTTTGCAGGCAGGTATCTCGTTAGATGAAATGGTGCCTGATGCGTTGTTTGGAACCTGGAGAATTAATTCAAGTTTGCAAGAAACAAACGCCAGAGGATTCTTCAAACCTAATAACATAGATTTGTGGAACATTTCAAGAAGCAATTCCGTCATAACATTAGACAACCCTTTTTCAGGAGCAAAAGCATCAATATCAGTTACAGAGGTTGAGGGGAATAAGGTTGTTTTTGAAAAAGAAGGGCGTTATGACAACAAAATATTGAGTGATAAGGTTGAATTATATCTTGATGGGGATAAATTCAAAGGCGTCAATTACTTAAAGTTAACGACGATTTCGGAGATTGACGGGCGTATAATGGATACCCAAACGGCAGAATATTCACTAATGGGTGATAGGGTCGCAGGATATAATGCACTAGAGTGAGGAGTAAATATGAATAAATCTTTTGATACAGTTATTTTAGGTGGAGGCCCTGCTGGTCTTTCAGCAGCGATTTATTCTTGCCGTGGGGCGTGTAGTACAGCTGTTATTGATACGTGTATAATGGGTGGTCAGCCGACGAATTATCTGGAATTAGAAAATTATCCCGGTTTTTCAAAGATTGGTGGCTTTGAATTGATGGAAAAATTTGAAGCACATGCAAATATGTTTGGTGTTCAGCAACTGGCAATGCAGGAAATAGAATTCATTGATTTAAAATCTACCCCTAAAATAATTAAGACAAAAGAACATACAATTGAAGCCAAAACGGTTATTATTGCAACCGGCGCTAAGCCTATGAAATTGAATATCCCTGGTGAAAATGAGTTTATCGGGCGTGGTGTAAGTTACTGTGCTGTATGTGATGCGGCGTTTTATAAGGATAAGGTTGTATCAGTTGTTGGTGGTGGAAATTCTGCGCTTGAAGAAGCAAATTATCTAACAAGATTCGCCAAGAAAGTTTATTTGATTCACCGTCGCGATAGCTTCAGGGCTGATAAAATCGTTCAGGAAAGGGTTCTGGCAAATCCTAAAATTGAACTTATATGTGACACTATTGTTGAAAAAATTATGGGACAAGAACTTGTTAACGGCCTTATGCTTAAAAATGTTAAAACAGAAGCAATTTCAGTTCTTCCGGTTGACGGTATTTTCCCTTATATCGGCATAACTCCAAATGTTGAGTATATTTCAGGGCAATTGAATCAGGATGCCGGCGGGTTTATATTGACAGATGAAACAATGCAAACGTCACTAAATGGTGTCTTTGCTGTAGGTGATGTGAGAAAAACTCCGCTAAGGCAGGTTATTACAGCTGCCGCAGACGGCGCTGTTGGCGCTGTTTATGCCGCAAAATATCTGGAAACGCTGTCACAGGTTCCACAAGAGGTCTAATTTTTCTTTCTTAAAACAAGTTCATAGTTCAAAACCTCTGCTATTTCTTCCAGTTCACTTACACGAATTGTTCTGCGATTGAACTTATTGTAGAGGTTTCTGACACCATCGGCTTTGTTAAAAATTGCGTTAATCGTAAATTTTAACAAAGTCATATTTATGCCTTCTTTTTTAGCGATGGCTTTAATTTGTTTTAATAAATCTTTTGAGTTTAATAAAATTTCATCTTCCATAAGCTTTAATTTAGCACAGGCGTCCCGTATTGTCAACAAAATGACATTATATGGTGAATTGTAAAATGTTTGTAAACTACTTGATATAGGCGAAGAGTGTTGTATTATTAATACATTATAGCGAATAGAGGGAAAAGATGAAAATTGCACTTGTAAATCACGGTTGTCCAAAGAATCTTGTAGATTCTGAATTGATGTTGGGCGTGCTAGCAAAAAGTGGTTTTGAAGTTACACTTGATGATAGAGAAGCTGATTTTGTTATTGTTAACACTTGTTCCTTCATTCATGACGCAGAAAAAGAATCTGTCCAATCTATTTTACAGTTAGTTGACGCAGGAAAGAAAGTTATTGTCACCGGTTGTCTTGCACAAAAACATAAGGCTGAATTAAAAGAAGCTATACCTGAAATTGTTGGTGTACTCGGGATTTCAGAGGTTGGACAGATTGATAAATTAATTAAGGATATTATTGAAAAAAATGAGTATGTTCAGCTTGTTTCTGAAGAACCTAAGTATTGCTATCCAAAAAATGTTGAGCGTCAACAAATTACAATGGGCGCAAGTTCTTATTTGAAAATTTCTGAGGGCTGCAATTGTTCATGTGGTTATTGCATTATTCCTAAATTACGTGGCAAACAGGTTTCTAGACCTATTGAAGATATTATTGATGAAGCTAAAAAACTTGTTGCAAAAGGTGTAACTGAAATTATATTAATTGCTCAAGATACAACTTCGTATGGTATTGATTTATACGGCGAATATAAACTTGCCTATTTGCTGCGGGAACTCAACAAAATCGAGGGTTTAGGCTGGATTCGAATAATGTATGCTTATCCGTCATTCGTCACTGATGAGTTACTTTTTGCAATTAGAGACTGCGAAAAGGTCGTTAAATATTTAGATTTGCCCCTGCAGCATTTTGATAAAGATGTTTTAGTTTCTATGAAACGTCCTGCCATTGATTATGATGAATTAATAGCGAGAATTCGTTCAATTGTGCCTGATATTGCAATAAGAACGACATTTATTGTTGGTTATCCAATGGAAACTGATGAACAATTTAATGCGTTGCATGAATTTGTAAAACGTACTAAATTTGAACGACTTGGTGTTTTTGAATATTGTCGTGAAAAGGGTACTTACTCTTACTCATTAAAACCTCAAATAAGCAAAAAGGTTAAACAGGAGCGTTTTAAAGCTATTATGCAGACGCAAAAAGAAATCTCTTTAGAAAAAAACATGTCACGAATTGGTGAATCTATGCCTTGTATTATTGAAGCAATAACTGATGATAATGTGCTTGTTATGCGTTCACAATATGATGCACCGGAAATTGATGGACTTGTATATGCGAATTCTGACGCCGATTTTTGTCCGGGGGATATTGTTATTGTAAAAATTACAAAAACCGATGAGTATGATCTCTTTGGTGAAGTTTTAGGAAGTGAAGAATAATGGAAGAAGTTAAATCTATAAGCTCTGAAATCGAGCAGGCTCAGGTAACAGAAATTTTTAAGGATGTATTTAAGTATGCACCTTCAAAATTATGTGGCATGCTTGGGAATGCTATTATAGTTCCAATATATACGAGTATGTTGTCAACTGAAGAATATGGACTTTATTCTCTTTCTATTGCTGTTCTTTCATTTCTTTGTATTTTATTTTCTGATTGGGTAGGATTGTCCGGATTAAGATTTTTTAGACAAAACCAATTAACCGATAATATTCCAAAATACTTAACTACACTGGTTATTATGCTTGCATGTAACCTGTTGATAATGTTCTGTCTAGCAACGATTTTCAGGGAGCAGTTTTACAACTTTTTCCATATACCGTTTAAGTATTTTGTTTCAATTTTACTTTTGATAATTCCTGTCGCGATAAGAGCCTTATTATTCCAGCTTTTGCGGGCACAGCTGAAGTCAATAGCGTTTACTTTTTCAACAATTTTAAACCAGATTATGACAATCGGTTTGTCTGTATTTTTTGTAAAAGTTTACCATCTGGGCGCTTTATCATTACTGCTTGGTATGGCAATTGCAATTACGATTACTGATATAATTTTGATATTCCAGAGTGACATTGTTAAGCACTTTAAACTGCAAAAAATTGAATGGGTATCCGTATTGCCAATAGTAAAATACGGAGTGCCTATTGCAGCGACTTCTTTAAGTGCTTGGATTATCAATCAGAGTAACAAGTTTATTATGAATAGTATAAGTGGATTTAGTGATGTCGGAATTGTCGGTGTCGCGTACGGCTTGACGCTTCCACTTCTTATGACTATATTTTCAACGATTACAGTTGCGGCAATTCCTAGAATTATTAATCTTTACGAGGATAAATTTGATGTTACCCCGATAATTTCAAAATTTGTAGGCTATTTTGTTTTGATTGCTCTACCACTTGTTATGACAATGTCAATTTATTCATTGGATTATGTTCATGTATTTTCAGCAAATCAGCATTTTTATTCTGCTTTTAAAATAATTCCTTATTTTGCTTTTGGAACATTTTTCTTAGCGTTAACAGATTATACGACATTGCAGTATCATCTGGCTAAAAAAACGCAGATTGACTTTGTTTTGAAGCTATTATCAGGTATTTTGGGGATAGTTTTGAACATAGTTTTAATTCCAAAATATTCACTAATTGGTGTCGGAATTGCAACTTTTTCAGCGAATTTATTCTATTTGATTTTGAGCTTGTTGATAATCATTCCGGGATTACGTGTGAAATATCCAACTGCGATAATGAATAAAATTATACTGGCGTTTGTTCCATACTTTTTATGTGTATTTTTTGTTGTAGATAAGCTTGAATTTACGCCTGTTGTAAAAATGGTATTTTTACTGATAGTTTTTCATTTTTCATACTGGTTTATCAACCGTTTGGGGCAAAGAACATAAACTATTGTTAAGATAAGAATTGTTAAGAATTAAAGTTTTATTAGCAATTTCCGATATTATCATTACTTTATATTTGTTAGGTACAAAAATCCATGCTAATTTTGTGTGAAATTTTTTGTTAAATTTCGTAACAAATGCTGGAAAAGAGTATAAAGAAGTGATATTATTGCAATACTTATATAAGATAGATATATGTCGAAAGGAAGTCCTGTATGAACATTACTAAGAAGTGCAGACAAGCAAGAAAATTGTTTTCAGCAGTTGTTATAGCCTCATTTCTTACGCAGCAGATGTTGATATTACCCGCCTTAGCAACGAATATTACCGATGTTAAGGGAAATAATGGCGTTTATAACATTGACCCTACTGGCGTTAATAATGATATTGGTTTTA
>CANAJP010000013.1 GCA_947361615.1 uncultured Candidatus Melainabacteria bacterium
CACCTTAGCCGAAATGGTGACACTACAAGGCTTTTCAGACTCTAATTTTTTCATAAATGCTCCTTTCTGTATATTGGATATTATGAACTATTTTTCAAAAATTGTCAACTCTTTTATCATATAGAATGAACCGCAGATGATGTTAAGTTTGTCGGGGGTGATTTCGCTTCCACTGTAAGGCTTTGACGGGTACGGGCAAACTGCCTGCAATTCTTCTACTGTGCAGGAATTCGGGTTGTCAAAATGGTAGAAATAGATTTCATCATTCGACGTGAATAGCGTATTTATCATTTTTTCATAGTCTTTGTGGCGTAAACAGCCGAAAATAAAGCGTCGCGGTTCGGACGGAAATATGGTGTCTAGGCTTTCACGCAGCGCCACTGCGCCGTTGGGATTGTGCGCGCCGTCTATTATAAGATTTTTGTCCGCGTGGTATTCAAACCGACACGGGTGCTGAACTTTTGGGAGCGCTTTTTGTACTATTGACTGTGGAATTTGCGGGAAAAGTAACTGGATACAATTGAGCGCGAGCGCAAGATTTTCTCCCTGATAGGTTCCTTTGAGTGAAAGATTTGTTGTATCTGAAAACGGGGTCACAAGCAGAAAAAGAGAGTTATTTTCGTCCGCCGCGTCTTTGATTTCTTCATAACCCTCGCTTGTAATGACTGGGCAATTAGGTTTTATAATCCCCGCTTTTTCAAACGCTATTTTTGAACGTGTGTTGCCGAGCCGTTCTGTGTGGTCAAGGTCGATGTGGGTTATGATTGAACAGAGGTTTGACTTTATAACGTTTGTGGCGTCAAATCGTCCGCCAAGTCCTGTTTCTAGAATTACATAATCAACTTTTTCGTTAGCAAAATATTTGAACATAACCGCCGTTAGAATTTCAAATTCTGTCAAATCTTCGCCAATCGCAACGATTTCGGTCACAAGGTCGGCAAAGGTTTCGCGTGGAATTTCTACCCCGTTAATTTTTATGCGTTCTGTGTATTCGAATATGTGCGGGCTTGTGTAGAGGCCTGTTTTGAACCCTGCTTCTTGCAAAATCGTGGCTAAAATAGCGCAAACAGAGCCTTTCCCGTTCGTGCCGGCCACGTGAATACATTTTAAATCGTCTTGAGGGTTGCCGAGTTTTTCTAAGACTGATTTAATTCGTTCCAGCCCGAGTTTTATCTGGAATTTACCTTGAGAAGTGAGCAGTTTTATTGCGTTTTCGTATGATAAGTTTGTCACTATAAGCCTGCGTTCAGTTGTTCTATAATCTTTTCTACACCATCAAATTTTGCAAGTTTTGAGGCGTTAGCTTGAAGTTCTTTTAGTTTTTCACCTTTAAGTGAAAGGATAAGTTCAAGAAGCTTTTCGCCCGTAGTGTCTGCGTCTTCAAGGTACAGAGCCGCTCCGTGAGAAGTCATATAACGTGCGTTAATTCGTTGATGGTCAGCCGCAGCGTGGGGATATGGTACAAGAATTGACGCGATACCACTTGCACAGATTTCTGATAAACTTAAAGAGCCTGAGCGTGCAACCGCGATGTCAGAAGCTTTAAGAACAGAAACCATATCTTCAAAGTAAGGACGTACGATAAGGTTTGAATCCTGTTTGTAAGTCGGATAATGTTTTAGTAATTCTTCATTTACGTCGTTAAAATGGCGTTTACCTGTTTGGAAAATTACTTGAAAACCTTCTTGTGAAAGTTTTTTTAGAATTTGAACGGTTGCCGTATTAATTGTTTGTGCGCCCTGCGAACCACCCATAATGCAGATTGTTGTTTTGTCTTGAAGCCCTAAGTTTTCAAGCGCCTTTTCTCTTGTGAGAGTTTGGAATTCTTTTCTTATAGGGTTTCCGTTAATGTAAATGTTTTTGTTGTTTATAAAATTTTTTGCGTCTTCGAAAGCGAGTGAAATACTTTTAGCGCCGGAAGCAAGGTTGCGTGTAACCAGCCCCGGTTTTGCGTCGCAGTCGTGCAGAACATAAGGAACTTTCAGGAGTCTTGCCGCCATAACAGTTGGCGCAGAAACGTAGCCGCCTGTGCCAAAAATAGCGTCGGGTCTGTATTTTAGAATATAAAAGCAGGATTTTAAAATCGCAAGCGCCAGTTTTACGCCCCAGAGAATGAATTTCGGGTCGGCTTTTCGCGGCATTCCTGCGACATCGACACCTAAGAATTTGTAGTTTTTTGAACGAATAATTCCGAATTCTAAATTTTTCGGGTTTCCGATATAAAAAATTTCGTCTGTAGTATCTTTTTTCAAAAGCTCTTCAAATACTGCAAGTGCAGGGTATATGTGACCGCCGGTTCCACCGCCGGTTATAAAGTATCTTAGTTTATGCTCTTTGTCCATTTTCTTTGCTGCCTATTTTAGTAATTCTTTTCTTAGAGATATTGAGTAAAATGCCTATCATAATCATTGAGGTTATGAGTGATGAACCGCCGTAGCTTATGAATGGAAGCGGTACACCTGTTGCAGGGATAAACGAACTTGTAACGCCCATGTTAATAAATCCCTGAATTCCGATAGAGAATGTTAAACCGATTGCAAGGAGTTTTCCGTACATATCCTGAGCCTGACCTGAGATTAGAAGCCCGCGATACATAATTGTGAGGAAAAGAATAATTATGAAAACGCACCCGATAAAACCCCATTCCTCTGCAATAACGGCGAAAATGAAGTCGGTGTGGCATTCAGGCAGATACGCTCTTTTTTGAACAGAAGCGCCATAGCCAAGCCCCATAAAACCGCCTGATGCGAAAGCAATCAGCGATTGAATAATATTATAACCTTTTCCGAGCGGGTCAAGTTCAGGGTTAAGCCAGGTTTTGATACGACCCAACTGGTAAGCTTTAATCGCTCCGCCGCCTGCGATTGCAGAACTTGCAAGTTTAACGATGATAGCCATAACGCCTGCGCAGAAAGTTCCCAGAACTCCCCAGATTATAGGCAAAGCCCCGCCTGCGCAGATAAACATTACAAACGCAGTTATGCACAAAAGCATTACCATACTAAGGTTTGGTTGAATTAGGATTAAAATCAATGCAATTCCAAGTGGTGCGAATGTTGTAGTCCATTTTACAGGATCCATTATGCTTGCGTTATTTTTAAACGCTGAGGCCAAAAGCATTACAAAAATTGGTTTTGCAAACTCTGATGGCTGCAATTGAATTCCGCAGAAATTAATCCATCTTGTCGCACCGTTAACGTTTACCCCGAGCGACGTAAACTTAACCATAATAAGCATTACGAGTAGTGTAATGAACGCGGGTTTATTATATTTTTCGAGTTTTTTGTAGTTGAAATTTGTGAAAAAAAGCATTGCAAAGAACCCGATAACAAACGCCAGAACCTGTTTTTGCAGGAATAAAAACGGCGAAAGTCCGTCAGATAAGCATTTTGGCCCTGTGGCTGAGAAAATTGCCATAAAACCGATTATAATAAGAAACATAACAGCCGCAAGAAGTGTTTTGTCAGGCGGTGATACGATTAGGCTTTTAATTTTGCTTCTGGAATTATTCAGCGGTGACTTATTATAACTTGGTTCTGACATATTCCTTGAATACCTTTCCTCTTTCTTCGTAGCTTGAGAACATATCGAAACTTGCGCACGCAGGCGATAAAAGCACGACATCAGGGTTTAGGCTGATTGCTCTGTCGATTGCGCCCTCGAATGTTTCTTCGTTAATTATATTATTGAACCCGTTTGCGCGCAAATTTGTTTCAAATCTTTGCGCAGCTTCGCCGATGAGAATAACGGTTTTGATGTGGTTGTTGATTGAGTGGCAAAATTCGGTTAAATCGGTGTTTTTGTCACGTCCGCCTGCGATTAACGCTACATCGCAGTTGTTGAAAGAATCAATTGCAACGATAGAAGCTTCAGGGTTTGTGGCTTTTGAATCGTTGTAGAAAGTTGTTTTGCCAAGAACTCCGCATTTTTCAAGCCTGTGTTCAGGTGCTTTAAAACTCATAATTCGAGCGCGAATGCTTTCTGTTGTGACGCCGATAAGTTTTGCCACGATTATTGAACACATTATATTTTGATAATTGTGTTGGCCGATAAGTGGACAATCCGCAAGTGTGATGATTTTTTCTTCCTTGCCGTTGCGTTTATAAATTATTACGCCATCGCGGATGAATGCGCAATTTTCGCCCTTTTCGCCATCAAAAAAGAACACTTCTCCACGACATTCAGGCGCAAGTTCGACTAATTTCGAATCTTGTGCGTTCAAAATTGCATAAGCCGCGCCATTCTCTCCTGCGAAAATTTTCGCTTTTGCTTTGAAATAATTCTCTAAGCCCTGATGCCAGTCGATATGATCAGGTGTAAAGTTCGTGAATACAGCGATTTTTGGCTGGAATGTGTTACTTGTTTCAAGCTGGTAAGAGCTTGCTTCAAGTATTAACCAATCCAAGTCTTTTTCCAGCAAGTCGCATGGCGGAAGTCCGATGTTTCCGCAGGCTTCGGCTTTGAATTCACTCTGAACAATGTGCGCAGTGAGTGCTGTTGTCGTCGTTTTGCCGTTTGTTCCCGTGATTACGGCAAACGGAACTTTTGTCAAACGCCACGCAAGTTCTACTTCTGAAATTATTTCCACTCCATGTTCGCGTAGTTTTGTATAAATTTCGCTATGTGGCGGAATTCCCGGGCTTGCAATCGCAAGTTCTGCTTTATTGATAAACTCTTCGCTATGTCCACCAGTTTCAATTTTTATGCCCATTGCCGTAAGGTTTTCCACAATCGGTTCGTAATCAGGTCGGATTTCACGGCGTTCTGTGATGTAAACATTGGCACCGCGATTGCGTAACGCTTTTGCCGCTGCCAGTCCGCTTTTTGATAGGCCTAAAACCAGTACGTTTTTGTTGTCCGAGAAAGTTTCACTAGCGAAACTTTTGAGTGGCGTATTAGACTGCGCAGTCGCAGGTTGACCTGCGTTAGCAGGGCAAGCAGGCGACGGAGAACAGCTTTTGTTATTTAATTCCATATAAACTCCAGTGTAAGATAAATGCTATTGTTGATAAAACTGCTGATACAAGCCCGAATATAAGTACAATTTTCTTTTCAGACCATCCGCAGAGTTCAAAGTGGTGGTGAATCGGAGCCATTTTAAAAACTCGTTTCCCTGTGAGTTTGAAGCTTGTAACCTGAATGATTACCGATAATGTTTCCATTACAAATACAGCGCCGATAAGAATAAGTAAAAGTTCAAACTTGCCCAAAACTGCAATCACGCCAAGAAGTCCGCCCAGTGCTAGTGAACCGGTGTCGCCCATGAAAACTTGCGCTTTCGGCTTGTTATATTTCAGAAATCCTGCCAGCGCACCCACGACAGTTGCTGAAATAATGGCTTCCTGATAAGCACCTTTTGTCCAGCAGATAATCGCACATGCCGCAAACGCAAATACGCCTGTGAATGAAGCCAGACCGTCGAGTCCGTCAGTGAGGTTATAAGCGTTTGACGCACCTGTTATCACAAACACTGCGAAAATCGGGTAGAACCAGCCGAGCTGCAGGTCGTAATTTCCAATTTGTAAAATCGTTGCGTTAGGGTTCATCATCATCATATAAGCCACCGGCAGAACCCCGATTGCTATCTGGCGTAAAAGCTTTCCGCGTGCAGAAAGACCATCGTTTCCTTTGCCTTTGATTTTAATATAATCATCCTGAAACCCTGCAAAGAAATAGAACAAAAGGGTTAAAAGAATTATAATGCTTGTTGTTGAGAATTTTTGTGCCATTAACAGCGTTATTACTGATGAAATGATTATCGCAGCGATAATGAAAACGCCACCCATCGTTGGAGTTCCCTGTTTTTTTGCGTGGGCTTCGGGGGCAAGTTCTTTAACATACTGACCAATCATTTTTTTTCTCAGAAAATCAATGAACGGCACCCCGAACAGGATACACAAAATCATACTTAATAAAAATCCGACAAACAGCATTGTCATTGGTTATATCTCCTTTAAATAATTTATAATTTCTTCAAATTTCATTGAACGTGACGCTTTAAAAAATACGTTGGAATTTTTCGGTGCTTTACGTAGAAATTCGGCGGCTTCGCTGGTGGTGCCGACGCTTGTCACATCAAAATCTTTTAATTCTTTTGCAATGTTACGGCTAAGGTTGCCGACAGTCAGGAAAATAGTTCCTTTTGGCGCTATTTTTGCGATTTCTTTGCCGACCTGAGTGTGAAGTTCTGCTTCTGTTTCGCCGAGTTCGCCCATATCACCAAGCACAACAACAGGGTGCGGGTAAAGACCAAGGAACGCACTTACAGATGCTTTCATTGAATCAGGGTTCGCGTTATAACTATCGTTAATCAGGTTCAAATCTATGACCCGTTCTGCTTCCCAGCGTTTTTCAATCGGTTTGTAAGACGCAAGTCCGCGCTTTATTTCATCAGGTGTCATTGCAAGCGTCAATCCCGCTTCTATTGCTGAAATAGCGTTTTCAACATTGAAATCGCCTTCTGTAAAAATTTCATACTCATTTTCTTTATAAATAAATCTTGTATATCCCGCTTTGCGTTCCAAAACTTTTGCGTCTTCAATCGAATAGAACAATTTTTCACCCGTAAAATTGTTGAATTTACGCAGACGTTCGTTGTTATGCGCGATAAGTTTGCCGTTCGGGTTCAGGTGTTGCGCAATCTCACATTTTGCAATCGCAATATTGTCCAACGAACCCAGGCGGCCGAGGTGTGCGGTTCCGGCGTTTGTAATAATTGCAATGTCAGGCTCTGCGTAGCGTGAAAGAAGTTCGATTTCTCCTAAACCTCGCATTCCCATCTCCACGATTAGAACTTCTGTGTTTTCATCTGTTGAGAAAATTGTCTGACAAAGCCCGATTTCATTGTTATGGTTTGAAAGCGTTTTGACCGTGTTGAATTTTTCTTTAAGAACCGCAAAAACCATCTCTTTCGTCGTCGTTTTACCGGAACTTCCCGTAATTGCAAGAACTTTTGGCCCAATTTTGTGGCGGTAAAAGTTGGCCAGTTTTAAATATGTTTCAAGAGTGTTTTCAACTTTGAGAACTATCTGCGCGTTTTCAGGGTATTCGTCACGCGTTATAAAACAGCCGATTGCACCGCTTTCGATGGCTTTATCAAGAAAATTTTCGCCGTCAAAATTTGCACCCTTTAATGGCAAATACAAATCTCCAGTTTTTATTGTTCTTGTATCAGTCGAAATCTCAATATTACCAATAGTTTCGGTTGCTTTTATGATGTTGGCGCCGGACGCCTTGATAATCTCTTCTAACTTCATACTCTAATTATACCGCTAACACATGTACCGTGGCGATTGTTTAAGAAATGTGTAGTAACGATTAGGCTTGACTAATTAATAAATATGCTACATAATACAAATAAAGAAAGGATGTGCCGCTGAGCGGCTTCCATAATTAGATAATGGCGATACGCCAAGAAAGGATTATTATGAAACGAAGACTTGTAAACATGTTATCAGGGGGGGGGGGGGCGTTTCTTAACCGCCTTTACTATGGCGGAGATATTGCTTTCCCTAACGATTATTGGTGTAGTTGCAGCGATAACACTTCCGTCATTAACTGGTAACATTAACGAACGAACATGGAATACTCAGCGTAAAGCCCTTTATGCTCGAATGAGTCAGGCAATTTCTCTTATGCCGGCGTTGAACGGGTATGGAACGGTTATGCAGGCGACATCTTCAGCATCTGCTATCGATACAGCCGCAGAAACTTTTATTACCGCAGGATTATCTAAGGTCTTTAAAATTAATAATATCTGTGGAGAAAAGCTTGAGGACTGTGGAATAGTCAGCAAGTATACTGATTTGAAAGGTACTCAAAAGCCGATGCCAAAATCTCTTAGTGAATTACATTCTACGCTTGTAAGTCGTCCAGCTTTTAATGTTGGAGTTACATCTTTCCCGGCGTTTACGCAAAATAATGTGAAGGCTGCGGCCTTTGAAACTGCTAATGGAGAAAGCATTCTACTTTTCTACAATCCAACATGTGTTTCATCTCTTGGCGAGAAAGGTACAAGTCTTGTTATGCAAAGTAAAATGTGTGCCAATTTAATCTATGACCTCAATGGTAGTAAGGGGCCGAACACTGTCGGTAAGGATATTGGGATTATGACAATTTATTATCCTATTGACAGTATGGTTGTTACTGTACAGCCTGCAACACAAGATGCAGCCGGAGGTGCTGCTGTTGTGGGTGCTGCCACAAATGGAGCTTGTGCGGCAATGGATTCAGAATATAGGATGCCAAATCTGGAGGAATTAGCTGCAATTTATATTAACTCAAATATGTTTGGTCGAAATTTGTCTGGTGCTTACTGGGCTTCAACGAGGTTTGTTAATCATAATAACCTTGTTCAATGGCATATTTCTATGGGAACAGGTATTCTCGGATGGGATCCAACAACGGATACTTCTAAATTACGAAAAGTTCTCTGCGTAAAAAGATAGAATAATAAAACGGCGGGAGTTTAAAAAAACTCCCGCCGTTTTAACTATTTTATAAGCGCGTTGATTTCGTCAACCATCGCGTCAGCGTCAAATCCGTGAACTTTCGCGCCGGCTTCAAGGTTTTCAAAGTGTGCTGCTGCGCAGCCAATGCAACCTAAACCGTATTTTCTGAATACTTCTACGCTTTCAGGACAAGAGTTTACAATGTCCATTATGTTCATATCTTTTGAAATTTTTCCCATTTTCTTCCCCTTTCATTTGTTCGAGAAAGGCTCGCTAGCGAGCCTTTAGAGTGGCGTGTTAGACAGCGCAGTCGCGGGTTGGCTTGCGTGAGCAAGACAAGCAGGCGACGGAGAACTGCTTTTAATTGACTTTCCAGCCATTTTCATTAAACATTATACACGAAAGTTGGAGGTAGTATGGAATTTTTCAAAAATCTGTTTACAAATGATAACAGTATAATCGGGCTTTGCGGATTTGAGCAGGAAGATGAAGGCGTACCGATATTTAACAGAGTTTTTGAGGATTGTAATTATGCCCCGCCGGTTAATTTGATGTACAAAAACCAGCAGCACCTCAAAAATATTTTCGGGTGTTAATATTTCTTAATATTTGCGTGTAAAAAAGCAATTCCCCAAAACAAAAATTCTTTATAATAATATAGGGAATTATTTTGGGATAAGACTATGTCATTAAATGTACAAGCTGTAAATATTAATAGTATTGGTCGTAAGCCGTTATTCAACGCTTATAACTACAACCCTGAAAAATTTGTGCAAAATTCTTATGCTGTTAAGGGTGACTTACAACATCCTGAAAGTCGTACAAATTACGGTGCTGATGATAACCGCGGAATGGGCGTTTATTATCTGGCGTAATCAGGCGATGAAGTCAAATTTTTGCGCTCTGGTTTCGTCCTTTACGTTTGGGTGTAAAAGATTAAAATTGTTGCCGTCTACCTGTGCAAACGGGTTGGCGGTTTGTGTGTTTGAGCGTCCGTAGGTCAAAAGGCTTCCGAATGTTTTGTCTACGCGGCCTGCGCCGGTTTTATTCTGCAAATCCTGAATGAATTCGGGCGGATACCCGCGTTGTGCTTGAAAATTCACAGCCCCGACACGCTCGTAGTATTGATTTGTTTTGTTGTCTACTGCTGAAATCATACTTCTCTCCTCATAAATATTAAGGATTTTGAGGCAAGAGAATTTCAGATTTTTTTAAAAAATTTACAAACTTAATAAATCGGTAGGTAGCCGGAATATTTCAAAGAATTTAATTTTTCGTAATAGCTGATTTGGGTTGCGCTGCCGGTTTTTATGTAAAAGTTGAAAATTTTGTCTTTCGGTAGATTCAGCGCAGAAACTATTGCCGCCTGAATTACATCGGGATAAGTCACAAGTATAATACGGTTTCCGATGTTTTCTTGTATAATCTTTTCGATTGAAGCGCCGACGCGGTCGACAAATTCCGTTAGAGTTTCTGCGTTAGGACAAATCCTTTCGTCAGGTTCGTTGACAAATTTTTCAAGTGTTTCCGGCTGGTTTTTCACGATTTGTTTAAGTGTCATATTGTTCCAGTTACCGCATAGCAATGGTTTTAATTCGTCAATAACTTCTATGTTTGATTTGTAGAGTTTCGCAATAATTTCGGCACTTTCCACTGCACGTGTGCCGCAGGAAGAATATATTTTGTCGTTTTTTACAGAACGTTTTTTCAGGAAAAGACAAATTTTTTCCATTTCTTCATAGCCGGCTTCGTTTAAAGGCGGGTAATTTTCGCAGTTAGAGTAACGGTTTTCTTCCGAGTAAATCGTTGCTCCATGGGCTATAAATGTTATTTTGCAGCGTCTGTTGAAAAACATAAAATATCCTCTTTTCCCGAGTGGCGTACTAGACAGCGAGCCACGGGTTGGCACACGTGAGTGTGACAAACAGGTGGCGAAGTACTGCTTTTCTTTATTATAACATATTTTTTATATGTTGAATAGTGCAAAAGTAAGATTTTCTATAACGCTAGGGGCTTGAATGTCGAGGGCAGCCTGTTTTTTTGCAATACTTACAGCTTTAAGGTCGGAAAGAAGCTTAACACGAAGTTGGCCGTTTTGATAATTACTTTTTAATAATGAATTGAGATAGCTTTCGACCTGATTAATTGTGGTATCAAAGCCATTTTCTTTGATTATTGCGAGAAGTTCGTCTTTGAAGTCCCAGAGTTCGTTTTTGTCGCGTGACATGTATCCGTCCATCAGGCTTGAAACAAGTGAGAATTCACGGTTTTCTTCCATTTGTGCGGGAACAAAGAAACATTGTGAGCGTGAAACGATTGTTGAAATCATATCGGTTTTGTCTTTTGTCAAAAATATAAAAGTTGTGTTTGACGGTGGTTCTTCAAAGGTTTTGAGAAGCGAGTTTGCTGCTTCTTCCTGAAAAACGCGGTAATTTATTCCCTGAACATTGCCCTCGTCGTCTTTGTCGCAGAAAATTATTACGCGATGATAGTCAGAGGTTACCATAAGGTCTTTTTTGATTTCTTGAGTTTGACGGACAGAAATTACGGTTTTTGTTTTGTCGTGGGTTGTTTTGTAATCGACTCTAGATACCGTTCTGACTGCAGGATGTTGGTTTTCTCTAATCCATTTGCAATTCAGGCATTCGCAGGTTTGCGTACCGTTTTCTTTGCAGTTTAAAAGTCTTGCAACTTCAAGTGCAAGTTCGTATTGTGCAGGCGCATCACTTCCAAAAAACAAAATACAGTGCGAAATTTTAGAAACATTTTCATGGCTGAAATATTTCATTAAAAAAGGGTATTTATCGCCCAAGAAAATTTCACGGCTTGGTTTCGTGAAATTTTCGAGTGGTGTATTAGACAGCGCAGCCGTGCGCGACCCGCGGTTCAGCGGGGCGGAAGCGGCGGAGTACTGCTTTTCATCGTACAAAGAAGGCATTTGCCACCTCTCTTTCTACATCGAGTGCCTGACCGCTTTTGATACGGTATTCGCAAGTCGTAAGGTTTTCTTTAAGTTTAGTTAGGTCGCGAAGTGATGTGTTTTTCATCTTTTGAAGCGTTAATTTGATTACATATTCGTTCATTCCTGTCAGGCGCGTTAGGTCAAAATTGTTTAGTTTTGACTTTGACTTGAGCGTAACCCATTTTCTTACCATTGTTTGAAGTGTTGCAAGAATTTTAATCGGGTGGTCTTTATCCAGAAGTTTTTTGTATTCCAGAAGCGCTGTATCGTATTGCATTTGCATTAAAGCGTCAGATAGCGCGAATAAGTCTTCATTATTTGTACAAATTTCTTTTACATCGTTTTCGTCAGCAGTGTCTTTCGGGTGGACTGAAATCGCAAGTTTTTGGATTTCAGAATCAAGCTGGCGCAGGTTGTTGCCTATCATTGAAATAAGTGTTTGAACGGCGTTTTGTGTAAGGTTCAGTTTGTAACCCTTTGCCTGTTTTGAAATCCACGCTGAAAGTTCCGGTTTGTAGGTCGGAATAGTCGGAAACTCTTTTGAGTTTTGTTTTACCAGAAGTTTGAATAATTTTCTGCGCGAATCCAGTTTTTTGCCTTCATCGCGCGGAATTTTAGCGGTAAAAACTATATCAAGGCTTTCGTTATTGTCTTCGAGAGCTTCGGTAATCTGTTTAATTTCTTTATCTTCAAAGGTTTCGGAAAAATATTTAACGCACTCAATTACGATAAGCATTTTTCCGAACATCATCGGTTGGCTGCGCAAAATAGCCATAAGGTCAGGAAATTTCGGATGGTCATAGGTCTTGAAACTCATTTCAAGAAAATTAGGATCGAGTTCTTTTTTAAGCTTTTCGACCTCTAAATCAATATTAAAATCTTCATCTCCGTAGAAAAAATAAATCATAATCCCTAACACAATTTTAGCAACAGAAAACATAAAAGGCAAGTTGTAAATGAGGCGGGAAATTTCCCGCCCCGCAAAGTTTAGTTTTCAATCAAAAGACTTGCTCCGATGACACCTGCAGTGTTTCCAAGTTGTGCCGCAACAACTTCGACTGCTCCGCCTGCGATTTCCATTGCACGGTCTTTTATCGTGTTTCTGACAGGTTCAAGGAAGATTTCGCCAGCGTCTGCCACACCGCCGCCGATGATTACACGTTCAGGGTTAAGCAGGTTTACAACGCTTGCAAGGCCTATACCCAAGTATTCGCCCATCGTTTTAAAAATTCGCTGTGCAACTTTATCGCCAGATTTTGCAGCTTCCGCTACGATATAGGCTGAAATCTCAGGGTTTGCAAGTTCTCTGTATTTAGTAGACTTGCCGCCTTTGATGTAATCTTCTGCCATCGCAACGATTGATGGGGCTGAAACAAATGCTTCCATACAGCCTGTGTCACCGCAACCACACATAGGGCCGTCATGCATTTGAAGTTTAATGTGGCCGATTTCACCGGCTGCGTTGCTTGCACCGCGAACAACTTTGCCATTGATAATCAAACCTGAACCAACACCTGTTCCAACAGTTACGCAAACGAGGTTCTGGCAGCCTTTTCCTGCACCTGCAAAGTATTCGCCAAGTGCCGCACATCTTGCGTCGTTATCTATTCTTGTCGGGATATGAAATTCATCTTCAAGCATTTTAGCAATAGGAACATTTACCCAGCCAGGAATGTTTGGAAGAAGTTTCACAATGCCGTTTTGACAGTCAACCTGACCGGGGAAACCAAAACCAATACCTTGAATTTCTTTTGCTTCGGTTTTAGTTTCTTTCATCAGGTCGTAGATTGCCTGTTTAATATTGTTAACTGTGTATTCATAACCCATTTCCGCGCGTGTCGGAACCGAGTTTGAATAGATTATCTGCCCCTCGTCGGTTACGAGTGCAATTTTAACGTTTGTACCGCCAACATCAATACCAATTCTCTTCTTTACCATATTATTGTACTCCCTTTGAGAGAAATTTTATGATAAAATTAAGTTTTATTCAAGCACTTCTTTCAGGTGCGAGAATCTTTTGCTTTCTCTGATTTTTTTGAGTGCAACGTTTTCAAGTTGTCGAATTCTTTCTTTTGAATATCCCAGACTCTGGCCCAGTTGCTCAAGGGTTTTGGTTGTGGTGTTGTCAATTCCGAAGCGGCAGCGGATAATCTCTTTTTCTTTGTCGTTCAGAATTGTCATTAATTCATCGATATTTTTACGAACGATTTTATCGTTGGTTTGGATTTCGGGTGATTTGTATTTTGTATCTTCCAGATAATCCATTACGTTCAAATCGTCTGTTACGGGCGTTTCAAGGCTTATTGGCTCTTTTAAAATCGCGCGTTTGATTTGTACAACTTTATCCAACGGCAAATCCATTGCCTCTGCAATTTCCTGTTCGGTGGGTTCAATGCCTGTTTTGATAAGAAGTTTCGACTTTGTTTTGTTGTATTTGCGAATTTTGTCAATCATGTGTACAGGAATACGAATTGATCTTGCGTTGTTGGCAATCGCGCGCATAATGGTTTGCTTAATCCACCAGGTTGCATAAGTTGAAAACTTGAAGTTTTTCGAGTAATCAAATTTTTCTGCGGCTTTGATTAAACCAAGCGCGCCTTCTTGAACAAGATCCATAAAAAGAATTCCCTGTCCGATGTATTTTTTTGCAATACTTACAACAAGCCTGAGGTTTGCTTTGACAAGCTTTTTCTTGGCAAGTTCGGCTTTTAATCCTTTTTCTTCCTGAATTTGTCGTCCGAGTTCTTTCTCCTCGTCTGGTTTCAGAAGTTTAATTTTACCGATACTTTTGAGATACATCTGTAAAATATCTTCTTCGTGAGCGATACAACTAAAAGTTTTCGGCTCATCTTCCATTTCGTCTAAAAATTCAAAATTCTCGTTAAGCTTACATAAATCCATTTTACTCTCCTCTTAATTCTCTAATTGTCATGACGTGAGGTAGAGAAAAAAGTTGCATTAAAAAACCCCTCTTTTGAGGGGTTTAAAAAATAAAGCAGGTCATAAGCCGTGTTCTGTTTCCCGGTAATCATCTGTCTTGGATTCACATTACTGTGAACCACCAGCGATTTTGTCTGAAGATGGCGGGCCGCCTTAACCTTCAATTTAATCTTGCATCCAATCGGGGGTTGCCTTGACGCGTTATCTCTCGACTCCGCCGGTAAGCTCTTACCTTACCGTTGCACCATTGCCTGTGATTTGAAATCCATCGGCTGTATGTTTTCTGTGGTCCTATCCACCGGTTCACACCGTCCGGACTTTCTCCGGCGATTTGCCCTGAGATGCACGGACTTTCCTCACTCCCTTCGAGCGGAAGCGCGATTACCCGTCTGCTTTATTAAAATTAGTCTTCATCACCGCCAATAAGTTTTGTTTTGCCGGAGAGAATATTGATAAACGCATCTTGTCCGCCAAGCACTTTTAATTGGCCGTTAGGTGTAATTGTGATTGAAATTCTGTCGAATTTTTTCTTCTGAACATTTTTTAAATCTGAATTACAAGATGCTCCCCAAGTGTCTGCAGTACCGCACGCCTTTAATGAAGTACCGTTATAAGCGTTTACACCATCATCCTTACCATCAACATCTATCTCAATTGTTCCGTTGGTAGTTGCAGATGTGCCGACTGTTTGAAGTCCGGAAATGTTCCAGGTCATACCATCCATAGTTGTGATTGTGGTTGGTGATGTTGTACCTGTACAAGCTGTAGCAAGATCATCTTTAATGTTTAATTTTGAGGCAAACAAACAAGGTAATTTAGCGCTGCCATTAATATTTATTGCTGCATTGAATGGGCTTTTTACTGCATCTCTGTTGTCAAAACCAACAGTACCATCTTTTTCCGGATAGTACGCTGCATCATTTATCAGGCTCTGAATTATAGTTTCTGTTGCGTAATATGCTTTTTTCATCATTATAGCATTTTTGTTCGGGGTCATTTGTAATATTACCGGAACCGATGCCGCGATAATTATGCCCAGAACAAGCATTGCGATTAATATTTCGGATAAAGTGAATCCTTGTAATTTTCTCATGATTTTCATACCTCGTAATGTTCACATTATATCATATTTGAATGAGTATTTCAATATGTGTTAAGTATATTGGTAAAAAGTTGAGGTTTTAGATGTTTTATTGCGCGTAGGTGGGATTTATTTATTTGCCTAATACCTGATAATGTATTTGTTACTATTGGCCCACCGCCAGAAAGGACTATTATGAAAAACGAAAAAGAAAAAGAAACTTTAAAAGAAAAAATGGCTGATACTGCCGAAAAAGCTAAAGAAAAAGCAAAAGAGGTAAAAGAAGACCTTAAAGCAGGCGCTGAAAAAGTAAAAGAAAAAGTTCATGAAACTAGCGAGCGCGTAAAAGATGGAGCTGTGAAGATGGGAGAAAAAGCTCACGAAACCGGCGAGCATATTAAAGAAAAGGCGCATGAGGCGAAAGAGAAAGTCGCTGAAAAAATTGATGAAGCCAAAAATAAAAAGAAAGATAAGGCATAGTTTATTTTTATTTTAAAAAGAGGTGCTTAACAAAGTGCCTCTTTTTGTGCATGGGACGTTGACAAAGGATGGTTTTTTACTATATAATACATATTTATTAAGCAGGATTAAGGATTAATTATGAAAAAGAAATACAAGTCGTTTTTAATGGCCTGTGCAGCGGTTATGCTTTGTTGCACAATTAATAGTGAAAAGTCTTTGGGTTTGGATATCGTTGAAGGTCAGACCTATGAAAATAAGACCGACGCTGCATATAATTCTATAATGCAGGCTTACGGTGGTATCAGCGCTACTGTAAATAGTGAAGTTCGTAGTGTTAATAATACTTTTAGAAATAATACTAATACGCACGGTGGTGCTTATGGAATGCCCGGTGGCGGCGGCGTAATTTACAACTTTAACGGTTCGGTTTTTATTGACGGAAGTACCTTTGACTCAAACAAAAGTACTGCTGATATTAGTAAAGCAGGCGGCGGTGCTTTGATGTTACATAGTACAAAATCTGGCACTATTTCTGACGCTAATTTTATAAATAACTCTGCGGTGCGTGACGGCGGTGCGATTTATATGAACGGCACTAAGAATATTGTTATTTCGGATTCAAATTTTACAGGTAACCACGCCGGTGGTTACGGTGGTGCAATAAGGCTTAATAATGTTTCTATTAATGATAGTTCTATTGCTCACGCAATTCACGATACTGTTTTTGAACAAAACTCTGCGACTGAGGGTGGAGCTATATATGTAGATGGAACAGTTGCTTCATTTGATAATCTGACTTTTAATGAAAACACAGCTAAGGCTGGCGGTGCAATAGCAATTTATCCAAGCAGCTCACTGGCACAGGGGATAACTATCAATAACAGCCATTTTACAGGTAATATTGCAGATGAAAACGGCGGCGCAATTTATTCACTGGGTACTTTCAAGGTTAATGGTGGTGAGTTTTCTAAAAACGAAGCTCGTCAAGGTGGTGCAATTTATATTGCGAATGACGACCCGAACATTATTGAAAATACAGTGTTTACCGGTAACAAATCGGAATATCTCGGCGGTGCCATTGCTGTAAATGAGGGAACTGTACAAATTAATAACAGCAGATTTGAGGGCAACCATGCAGGAACACGTGGTGGCGCGATTACGTTTGTTGTAAAACAAAATAATACCTCTGAAGCTAACCCGATGAAATCGTTGTTGATTTATAACACAGATTTTGTTAATAACACAAACAATCAAAATAGCGGCGGTGCTATTTATGTAAATGTTTCACAGGACCCTGCGATTCGTGGTCTTAAAATGGTGAAAATCGTTTCTAATGACGGTAAAACACATGAATTTACCGGAAACATGCATAATATTGATGACACTTACGGTTCACCGGAATCCAATGCTTTATATATTGATAGTGGTACAGTCCAGCTTCAAACAACCGGTGAAGGCAGCAGATTGCTATTTAACGACGGTATTGCTGGTTCTAACTGGTCAACTACCAATGCAAAACTTGAATTAAACGGTGATATCGTTTTCAACGGGCAGGTTAAAAATATCGAGGTAACACAACAGGGTGGAACTTTAACGCTTAATCAGGCTGAAAGCAGTAATCTTGCTGAGGGCAAGGCTATCATGGAGAATGTCGACCTTTATCTTGACGGTGGTAAGCTTGATATGGCAAATGGTAAGCTTGATACGCTTAACCTCGGAAACTTTGAAGCGAGAAATTCAGAAGATATTCAACTAGCGTTCGACGCTGACCTTTCACAAGGAAAAAGCGATTTTATCAATGTTTCTAAAGAAATGTCAGGCGGGTTAAAATTTGACGCCGAACACGTTGATATAAAAATTAAAGACGGGAAAGCGGATAGTTTCCAATTATTTAACAGAATCGGTGAGGATTTTGAATGGGCCACAGGCGATGAGTTGGTTCAATACAGTGACAAAAGAAAATACACGCTTTCACTTGGCGAAGATGGTATTGTTAATGTCGCAAGCGATACGACAAACGGACTTGTGGATGCAATTATCGCGGAAGGTGCTAGAGTTTATCGTTCTGATGTGGATATCACGCTTGAAGATGCAGATTCACTCGGGGCTATGGGTGGCGAGTATTTGAAAATAAACCTTGACGGTGCAGATTTAGACGGTGCTGGTAAAGGCGGTATTATTGTTGCTGACGACCAAAGACTGGAAATGGTTAATATGGGGCTTAGCAACGGCGCTAAATCCGTTCATAACTTCAACGGTTCTGTTGTTGATAACGCAGGTGAATTAACTGTTATGGAATCTGTGTTCAAAAATAATTCAACAGAATTAAGCGGCGGCGTTCTTAATAACACAGGTGTTGCGAGAATTTATAACTCATCTTTTATTGATAATAATGCAGGTGTTAACGGCGGTGCGATTAACAACAGCGGAAACCTGACTATTACGGCTGATAAACGGGATATAGTTTTCTCCCGAAATACTGCAAACGGTGTTGGAAATGATATTCACATGGAAAAAGCCGTTGTTCCTGATGTTGAGGAAGAAGCAGTTGCTCTGAATGTAGATACAACGCCGACTTTGACTCTGAACGGCGCTAAAAATATTACTTTCCACGGTGGAATTAGCGGTGTTGGTAACATTATAAAAGAGGATTATGGAACATTAAAACTCGGCGGTGATAACAGCAATTACACAGGTGATGTTCACTTTAACGCCGGCGAAACTATTCTTTTAAAAGATTCTAAATATTTCTCTGCGGCAAATACATATTTTGAAAACGGTTCTATGTTGAACCTTATTAACAATCAGGCTAATTCCGTGAATTTTGGGAACCTTCATCTTGACGGTGATGGCGGCAGACTTGGCTTAGATGTTAATATGATTAATGGTGAACACGACTCAATTGCCGCTAGCAGTGTAACAGGTGATGGAAAACTTATTATTGATAAAGTTAATGTCCTTTATGATAACAGAGATTTAAAACCTGTTACAATGTTTGATATTGTTGAAAAAGATGCTGATGGAAATAGTCCGTTGCTCGGTAGAGTTGAACTTAATCCGAACACAGCAACCGAAGCTTACGGCCCTATTTACAGATACGGCGTGGAATATAAACCGGAAACAGGACAAATGTTGTTCTCCGGTGCAGGCGGAAAGGATTACAAAGGCTACAACCCTGCTGTAATGACAGGGCCTGTCGGTGCGCTTGTCGGTGCATATCTTACACAGTTGAATTCTTACGAGATGGCATTTAATAATATGGATATGTTTATGCTTATGCCACGTGAGAAAAGAGATGCAATTAAACATAGAAATATTTTCGCTTCAACACAGGGCGGGCCATATTCTCCAACGCTTAACCCGCATGAAGAAAAAGGTGCATGGGTTAAGCCTTACAGTACTTTTGAAAACGTAGGTCTTAGCAATGGCCCGAAAGTTCATAACGTTGCATACGGTTCATTCTTCGGTGTTGACTCAGATTTGACAAGATTAAAACACGGATTTGACGGAATTTTGTCATTCTATGCAGGATACAACGGAAGCCACCAAACTTATAACGGCAACGGAATATACCAAAATGGCGGTCAGCTTGGTGTAACCGGTATCGCTTATAAAGAAAATTTCTTTACAGCATTGACAGCAAACGTTGGTGCTAATATCGGTGAAGCCAGCACAATGTATGGAAACGATAATTTTACAATGCTTATGGCCGGTATTGCTTCTAAAACAGGTTATAACTGGGAACTTGCAAAAGGCAGATTTATCGTTCAGCCTAGTTATTTGATGTCATACAGTTTTGTTAATACATTTGATTACCATAATGCTGCCGGTGTTAGCTTGAACTCAGATGCTCTGAACGTTATTCAAATCAATCCAGGGTTGAAGTTTATCGGAAACCTGAAAAACGGCTGGCAGCCTTACCTCGGGTTCTCAATCGTTTGGAATATCATGGATGATACGAAATTCCGCGCGAATGATGTTGCGCTTCCACAATTAAGTATTGACCCTTATTTCAATTATGGGCTCGGGGTTCAAAAAACCGCTGGTGAAAGAATGACAGGCTTCTTACAAGCTATGTTTAGATCCGGCGGAAGATCAGGTGTAGGCTTACAATTCGCATTCAGATATAAGTTGTAAGGACTTGTATAAGTTAGCCGTAAAAATATCTATACGGGTAATAAAATTTATTTTGCCGTTATAAAACAATATTTTTATGAAAAAAATATTTATTATAACGGCAATTTTATTATGTCTGACCGGTGCGGCAGGCGCTGATGAACTTATTAAACAGCAGGCTAAATACCCTGATTACGGATATATGTATCTTGGCCCTGATAAGTTCGAAAAACTTAATAGAAAGATGTTCGCGTTTAACCTCGGGCTTAACAAATACGCGGTGCGACCGGTTCATATTCTGTGGTCATCAATTATGCCTGAGTATGGTATCGAACGTATTCACAGTGCGTACAAAAACATTGAATATCCTAAAAGGCTTGTAAGCAGTTTGCTTCAAAAGGATTTTAAAACTTCAGGCCAGGAAACCGTAAGATTTTTAACAAATACCACGTTGGGGCTTGGTGGAATGTTTGACCCCGCAAAAAGATTTTTCCATATTGAACCTACAACCGAAGACATGGAACAGGCTTTGACAAAATGTAAATGCTGTTCGGGGCCATTTATTGTGCTTCCGGGGCTTGCAGGCGCTACAACACGTGGTATGGCAGGAAGGGTTCTGGATATGTCGCTTAACCCGACAACTTACGTCGGAACTCCGGTTCTTGCAATGGTAAAAGCAGGTTTGACCGTAAACAGAACCTCATATATGCAGCCTTTGATTAAAATGATAGAATCGACTTATGCTGATCCTTATGAAATTGCGCGTAAAATGTACGGTTTGGATAGTTATATTAAAAGCGAAAACTTTGACAGAAAACACGTACTTGAAAACGGGTTTAAAAATTTGGAAGAACCGACGGAACAGGAAAACGCAGAACTCGTTGAGTTGCGTGGTCTTGATACTTGCGGAGATGAGTTGATTCTCACACGGATTGACAGCGGCGAAAAAAAGGTTGAAGATAATCTCGTTGAAAGCAACACTGCAAATGTTCCTGCACTTGAAGCTGATATGGTTTTACCTGATTATAATCCGCAGTGTCCTGTTGTAGATTCAATGCGCACGGCTCTTTTTGATCTGCCTGATGTGGATTCTTCTATTTGGAACGAACTTTCCATCTGGAACAGATGTTTCAGCAAAAAAATTAAAACTTCATCTGTTAGCGTAACACCGGACAAAGAAGAGTATAAATTCCGCTATATTCTGCAAAAAGATAAAAATTCGCCGCTTGCAATAATTTATCCGTCGATCGGTGAGGGAATTCAATCCCACCATTCTGTTATTATGGCAAAACTTTTCTATGACGCAGGCTATTCCGTTGTAATTCAAGGCAGTCATTTTCAGTGGGAATACGTAAAAAGCATGCCCGACGATTACCGCCCCGGAATTCCTGCTAAAGATGCGGAGTTCCTGAAAAATGTTACCGCAAAAATTGTTGAAAAACTTCAAACCAAATACGACTGTCAGTTTGGCGAAAAAACAATTATCGGAACTTCACTCGGTGCAATGATGACGCTTTTCGTTGCTAATAGTGAGTATAAGGAGGATACCCTCGGCGTTACAAAATATATTTCAATCTGTCCGCCAATCGAACTTACATATGCGCTTGAACAGGTCGACAAAAACGGCGAGGAATGGTATAAAAATCCTAACGATTTGAAAAATAGAGTTGCACAAACCGCCTCTAAAGTTGTTCAGCTTTCTAATATGAAAGATGAGCAAAAAGATTTTAAAATCGGAACCCTTCCATTTACCGAAGAAGAGGGAAAACTTATAACAGGGTTTGTAATGCACCAGAAACTTTCGGATTTAATTTTTACGCTTGAAAAAGCTCCGAAAACTCAGGCTACCGGTATATATGATGTTTTGAACAACATGAACTACCACGATTATATGGAAAAATATTTTATCGGGCAGGAATACCGTAATGTTCAGGCATTAAGCTATGACACGAGCCTTTTATCTCTTGCACCGTATTTAAAAAACGGTTCGAACTATAAAATTTACCACTCGATAGATGACTATCTTGTAAACCGGAAACAATTGAAAAACCTTAAAGCGCTTTCTGGTGCTAAAACTGTGCTTTTGAGTAACGGCGCCCACCTTGGATTTATGTATACACCGGAATTCATCGGCGACTTGAAAAAGGAAATCGTATTAAACGAAAAAGTTTCAATGATGGAATAAAAAAGGAGCGGAAAACCCGCTCCTTTATTTTATTTTTGCAAATGTTTATGAAGTTGATAATCATCTCCTAATGCTTCTTTTAATTGAACTTCCTGTTCGCTTGTACCTTCACCTTTGACTTCTAAGACTTCAAGTGGTGATGTTACTTCTTCGCCATTCATATATACACCAGTTTGGTTGTAGAATATTTCTGTAGTGTCTTTTTCGTCCATATGTACAGTGTTATTAGAAGTATTTGGACCTAGTTCAACATAATCTTTTTGCATATTGCCATTGACATACCAGCTTTCTTCTTGATCTACAAATATTTCATTGCCACTAGAATGTCCGTATAAGTTAATATGGTCTGTTTTGTTTGGCGTACCGTAAATTTTTGCATCATCAAGGTCTGATATATTTATATAAGATTTGTCAGGATTATACCATTCTTGCCTTAGCCCAATACTTTCAACACTAGGATTTTTCTTAGGATTGGTCTGATCTGGAAAATCAATTTGTACACCGGGTTTTAGAAATACTGTATTCATTTTTTTTCCGTTTTGAATATAAGATTTTGTCTTGTCCGCATCAATCTGATCTTTTCTAAATTCAACGTTTCCAATTTTTACCTTTTGTGCTTCTTTAGGTTTTGCAGGCGCTTTTGTTTGTGCTGTAGTTTTTGAGCTAATTGGTTTTACTGGGTCTGTCATAATTCAATCTCCTTAATTAATATCTGAAGTACTTCCTTGTGTCTTACTTCTATATAAAAACATTTGGATTGCTAAAATTGCAGATTTTTCAATGTATTATATCTATTTTTTAGAAAATGGCGAAATGGTGCGACATTCCAGCTTCATAAAAATTAATATATTATGACTTAATAAATCTGGTTTTTAGAAAAAACAGATGTTACAAAGGGAGTTTTTATGAATATAAAACGTGAATTAGGTGAAAAAATAAAACGTGCAAGGAAAAATCGAGGCTTTACGCAAGAGGGGCTTGCTGAAATGATAGATATTTCATCGCGAAATTTGAGTAATATTGAAGTTGGAGCGAATTTCCCAAAATCAGAAACGCTTGAAAAGATATTAAAAGCACTGAATATTACGACTCAGGAGCTTTTTGAAAACGATTATCTGCGTGAAAGCGATGAATTGCTGACAGACATTAACGAGTATTTGAACCGCGTAAAAGATAATCGTTCAAAGTTAGAAAAAATTTATAAAATGATGAAATTTTTTGTTGAAGAGGGTTAAAAAAAGAGGTGATTTTTAATCACCTCTTTTAAATGGTTGCGGGAGCTGGATTTGAACCAACGACCTTCGGGTTATGAGTTGTAGAACACTGTATTTGTAAGGATTTTCAGATTTTATTAGAATTTATCACTATTTATTACCACACATAGATTTGAGCTAGTTTGGATTGCTCATTTTTTGTCATAATTATTTATGCTTTATCAGAACTTTTGTAACCTTTTTGCAATCGAAATGCGATTTATCCTCCTTTGAAGTATTCATAAACTTCACCATACATACCTGCGGGGGAGGGGATAAAATTTATATGGATATATATAATCTGAGTCGCAGAAAAATTTTGTAATTTTTGAAATTTATATTTGGGCTGGTTATGAAAAAGTGAAATATGGTTAAGAATTGCTAATGCTTATTTCATTTTTAGTTGATAAATTGAAATAAGTATATTATAATAAGTTTGTTGTTTCAATTTAGGTATAATCATGAAAAATCGAGCAGGTTATTTTAAATCAAATTTATCAGGTGAAATGGAATACAAATCTTTTGTTCCGTCTGTTTTGCCGCCTAATCCTACAATAGAATTAAGCAATGATATTGTAGAAATACTTGTTAAAGCAAATAAACAGCTTGCTTTACTTGAAGGTATTGCAACAAGAATTCCTAATATGGATTTGTTTATCTCTATGTATGTAAGAAAAGAAGCATTGATGTCCTCGCAAATTGAAGGAACACAGGCAACTTTAGAAGATGTTCTTGACCCATGTTTAGAAGAAAACACTAATAGACCTGTTGGTGATGTTGTAAATTATATCAAGGCAACTGATTTTGCGATAAATAAGTTAAAAGAACTTCCTTTGTGCAATAGGCTAATCAAGCAAGCACACGAAGTTTTGTTATCGGGTGTTAGAGGTGAAAATAAAAGTCCGGGTGAATTTAGGCATTCTCAAAATTGGATAGGTGCAGCTGGTTGCAATTTGCAAAATGCCAGATTTGTACCACCAAATGTTGTTGATATGAATGAGGCAATGTCAGATTTAGAAAAATATATTAACTCTGAAGATGATTTGGATGTGTTAATTCGTGCTGGATTGATTCATTATCAATTTGAAACTATTCACCCATTCTTAGACGGAAACGGTAGAATCGGACGCCTGTTAATTACTCTATTCTTAATAGAAAAACAAGTTTTAAGCACTCCTGCATTATACATTTCATATTTTCTAAAGAAGAACAGAATTGAATATTATGATCGCATGAGTGAAGTTCGGTTAAAGGGCAATTACGAACAATGGGTTAAATTTTTCTTAGAAGCGGTTTATGAATCCGCAAAAGACGCAACCGAAACGATTGATAAATTGATTGCGTTGCACGACAAAAACTGTGTAAAGGTTGAAGAACTGGGACGCCGTGCTAAAAATGCAATGAGAGTGTTTGAATATTTAGAGGCAAATCCTATTATAGAAATTCAAAAGACAGCAAAAGAGCTTGATATAGCGTTTAATACAATGTCTAGCATAGTTAAAGATTTATCTAGTATCGGCGTCCTCGAGCAAACTTCAACGCAATCAAGAAATAGAACTTTTGCCTATAACGAGTATTTGGAAATACTAAAAGAGGGTACATAAATGATAAAAAAGGTAAGAATTCAAAATTATAAACAGTTTAAAGATATTACCATATCATTTAATGAAGGCTGTAATATAATTATTGGCAATAACGATGCAGGGAAAACATCGCTATTGGAAGCAATTAATTTAGCCTTAACCGCAAAATTATATGGTCGTGGTATTATTCAAGAGCTATCTCCATATTTATTTAATCAAGAACTTGTTAATCAATATGTGAATGATGTTAAACTGGGAACAAATCCTGCCTTACCAGAAATTATTATAGAAGTGATTTTTGATGATTCTTTTGAAGACAAAAGTTTTCAGGGGCCAAACAATAGTTTAGAAGAAGATTGTTGTGGAGTTTCATTAAGAATTCACTTTGATAAAGCCTTTCAAAAGGAATATGAAAATTATAAAGCAGAAACTGAAGAAATTACCAATATACCTATTGAATACTATACATATGAATGGCTTTCTTTCGCATATGGAAATGATAAATTTACAAAATTACCATTAAGAACACATTTAATTAATAATATTGAACACAGATATAATAATGGTGTTGATAAATATATTGCCTCTCTTATTGAATACAATTTAGGAAGTAAAGATAAAGCTTTGCTAGCATTAAAATATAGGAAATTGAAAGAAGATTTTATAGAAGACCCTAAAATAACAGAAATAAACGACAAATTTACAAAAGAAGAATTTAAAATATCTGATAAAAAGACAATTGTATCTATAGACACCTCAGCAAAAGCCTCTTGGGATTCAACTTTATCATTATATTTGAATGATATACCATTTAGATTTATTGGAAAGGGAGAACAAAATTCAATCAAAACAAAGTTAGCCATTAAAGCTCATATTGAAAAAGCTAGTCTTATAATGATAGAAGAACCAGAAACAAGCCTTTCTTATTCAAATTTGAACAAATTAATTAATAACATTGAAGAGCTTTGCAAAGAAAAACAAATTATCATTACAACACATAGTTCTTTTGTAATGAACAAATCTGGCTTGGAAAAAACTATATTACTTAATGGTGATAGTTGGTTGTCAATTAAAAATTTAGATAAAGAAACATATGACTATTTTAAAAAATTACCAGGCTTTGATACTTTGAGAATGATTTTATCTAGAAAAACAATTTTAGTTGAAGGTCCATCTGATGAATTAATTGTCCAAAAAGCATATAAAGATAAGTATGATAAACTACCAATTGAAAATGGTATTGATGTTGTATCTGTTAGGGGGTTGTCATTTAAACGCTTTTTAAGTATATCAAAAATTTTAGGTAATAAAATCGTAGTTATTACTGATAATGATGGCAAGATAAACGCATTAGAAAATAAATACAAAGATTATAAAGACTGTTCAAATATCAAATTGTGCTGGTCAACAGATAAAACACTAAAAACTTTAGAACCTAATATTTTAGCTTGCAATAATATTGATAAATTAAAGGAAATATTCGATAAAACAGATATGACAAATGATAAATTTATTGAATATTTTCAAACTAATAAAACAGAAGTTGCATTAAGAATATTTGAGACTGAAAAAGGAGCTGTGAAATTTCCACAGTATATAGAAGATGCCATTTCAGAATAACTATTTTTTACATGCTGTTGCTGGTTCAGGCAAAACAACAAAACTTGTAAAACTAGCACTTAGAGCTAAGAATAAAAAAATACTCATAACAACATATACCAATAAAAATACAAATGAGATAAAAAATAAAATTATTGAAAAATTTGGATATATTCCGGAAAATATAGAAGTAAAAACCTGGTTTGGCTTCTTATTGAGTGATTGTATAAGACCATATCAGAGAGTTTTGGGGCTAACAAGAAGAGTCTCTGATATGTATTTTACAGTACAGGATCCACATAATAAAAAACTTCCAAATGGGACTATAATAAAAACAGCTAAACGTGAAGATGGTATAAAATATTATATGAACAAAGAAAACAAGATATACTCTTGTTTCTTATCAGACTTTGCTTGTAGCTGCAATCACAAAACAAAAGGAGCTTTAATAAAACGAATAGAAAAATGTTACGATTATATTTTCGTCGATGAAGCTCAAGATTTATCAGGTTGGGATTTTAGCTTTTTAGATTTATTACTTCATTCTAATTCTAAAATTTTAATAGTTGGAGATATGCGACAAAATTTATTTGATACACATAAATCAAATAAAAATAAAAAATATGCAGAAAATTTACATTTATACTTTATAGATAAACAGAAACAAAAACTTGGTAAATTAAAAGAAATGATTGTAAGTTATAGATGTAACCAAATAATATGCGATTTTGCGGATAAACTTCATAAAGATTTACCTCCCACAAAATCGTTAAATTTAGAGCAAAATTCCCACTCTGGAATTTTTTATATAACGGAAAATCAAATAGAACAATACGTTCAGGCCTTTTCACCTAAGATTTTAGTATGGAATAAGGGAAATAAAATATGTAAATTATATAAATCTTTAAATTTGGGAGATTCAAAAGGATTAACTTTTGATAGAGTTATTATTTCTCCAACAGCAGAAATTACAAATTATTTAAAGCTAGGTAATTTTTCTAAAGAATCTTTAGTTGTTAAAAACAAATTATATGTTGGAATTACACGAGCAAAATACAGTGTAGCTTTTATTGTTAAAGATAATGAAGATTTATCAAAATATGCATTTAGTGAAATAATTCAATGGAAGAATTAATTAATTTTCGTTAAACATATCTTCATCAATTTTTTTTATCAAAATAGTTTCTTCTAATTGGACACCGATATTATATTCAATCATAAGCTTTGCCAATGCTTGTCCATCAATTAAAATGATTGTATCACTAACTTCTTTTGCACATTTTTTAGCAGCTTCTGTATACTTAGAAGTAGTAATAAATACCCCTTTAGTAGCCTGTTTTTGCCGTAATGCACCCACAAATTTTTGAATTTCAGGTCCTGATACTGTTGCTTTATTCCACATTTTAGCTTGAATATATACTTTATCGAGCCCCAAAACATCCTGTTTAATAATACCATCTATGCCTTCATCGCCAGACTTGCCTTTTAATTGAATTATATCATCATACGAACTACCATATCCCATATTTACTAATAATTTAGCAACAATTTCTTCAAAAAAGCTAGAGTCATTCTTAGCTAATAATTTTTCAAGTAAATCATTTTCTAAATTCGTATTCAGAGTATCTCTACCTGTATAAATCATATCATATGGTGTTTGCGTATTCTCTAATTCAATGTCTTCCTTTTGGATTTCCTTGTTTACTTTTTTAGTAGAAGTATTACTTAATTTCTTAAACTCACAAAAAGAATCAAATTGTTTTAAGTAATTATTGTCTATTGTTTTAGGGTTAGACTTAAGAACTTTCAAACCTAAATCCGTAATTTTAGACATATTTCTTTGAGGATAATATATTAAACCTGCTTTTTTTAAATATGTTCTTGCCCAATGAACACGATCATGAAAAATTCTTTTTGGATTGTTAGAATAACGCATAGCTTGGTCTTCTTTAGATAACTTTAATCTATCGGCTACAGCATTTGTAATTTCTGTTCCATTATGTTCGAATCCATCTCCTAAAAATATAAGTACAGGATACATTAATTTTTCATAATCAGGTATTGGCATAATATTTCCTCTATTCTTAGGAATATTTTCGCATTTCAAAAAATAAAAACAAGTAGTATCAGTTAAGTATCGAATCAAGTGTATTTCTTAATATCATTTCTTCATTACTACCATTTGTCTTAAATCTTAAAAATGTAATATCGTATTTTGTCAAAATATTATTTTTTAAGATATCTCTTTCTGCTTGTGGAGTTCCATCTTCATGGTATGCAACTCCATCAACTTCAATTGCTAATAAAGGTGATTTATCAATTGTTTTATATATGACAAAGTCAATATGAGTTAAAGGATTAAGTACATATTGTTTTTCCCTACCTGCTTCCAATAGATTCTTATTTTTAATAAGAGATTTTAATGGTACATGAATTGCGACCTCAAATTGATTTTTATAATATTTTTCTAAGACTTCTGATAAAAAATTATATGTAATATTTTCACTATCATAATTTGAAACTTTTTTCTGCTTTGATAGAATTTCATTTTTTCTTGATTCATAACACTTATACAAATAATCAAAAATTGAATAAACATTACTTTCTACAACATCAAAATTATTATATTTTATGTAGTTTATAAGGTCACTAATATTTTTATCTTTTGAAATTTCACCTGAATCCACAATCAAAAATAACTGTTCAATTGCTCTCGAAACCGCAACATTCAATCTGTTTGAATTATCTGTAAAATCACTTATTTCATTATCAACAGTTGAGATTATAATAACTTTATTTTCTTGTCCCTGAAATTTGTCTACAGTATCAGCTTTTACGGTTGTATTTTTGAATGTCTTTTTTAAAGCTGCAGTTTGATTTCTATATGGTGTTACTATTCCAACAGAACAATCATCAAGACACAAATTATATTTTGGAATAATTTCTTGAGTTATAACGTCAATTTGTCTTTGGTTGTAGTGATTTCTATCATGGTTTCCTTCTGTTGTATAATACAAAACCAAAGGCATTTTATTTGTTTGAACATCACTTAGAATAATTAATTCGTTATTATAAAACTTTTTATTACAAAACTCTATGATTTTAGAATGACAACGATAATGTTCTTTTAGTAATGTAGTTGGTGCCCCTTCAAAGAGTTCTGCTATTGAAGATAATAAACAATGATTTTTGTATCTGTATTTTTCATTTATATTATATTGTGAAAAGATTTTATCCGTAGCTCTTGCAATTTCTGACGTAACAACATTAGGTAACTGTTTTAAATCCCCAACAATTACAGCTTTTGGGGCACAAGCTAATGCTAAAGCACCTGTGCATAAATCTACTTGCGAAGCTTCATCAATAATGACATAGTCATACATAACATCATTTGCTAGACAGTTTTTCAAAGAATATGTTGTGCTCAAAATTACAGGATAATCTTGAATAAATCTTAAAGATTTTGATTTAAGTTCATCTAATTTGTATGTATCTCTTTCTTTAGAGTTATATTTTTTGTAAAGTTCATTTTTAAATACTTCAGCAGATAAATTTGTATATTCTTTCATCTTAGAATCGAAATCATAAAAAGATAACTCTTTTTCTATGTTATTTATGTTTGATTCCAATTCTTTAAACTTTAATTCATAAAATTTTCTTTGAAATTGAACTTTTAAAAATTCAAGAGTGTATTCCCCATTTTTAATTAAATTGTGTAAGGTTAATCTTCTTTTATCCCAAAATTTTAGATGCTCTGATAAAATGAATAAAATTTTTATAATTATATTTTCATGATAGATTTCAATATAATTATCACACGCAAAAATCATATCTAACATTTGAGTTGAATTTCTTGCGTTTCTTATGCATTTAGGGTCTTGTCTTATTTCAAATGTTTTATAATAATCTTGAAAATGTTTAAATTCGACTTCTATATCGGAAAGCTCTTGTCTTAGTAGTGCTAATTTATTTTGAGACTCTAACTTTTCTTTTAACTCTTGATATTCGAGATTTAATTTTTTATGTAAATTATCAAGTTTTTCTGATTCTATATACCAATTTTCAATGTTTGGTAATGGTGATTGTGAGTTTATGAATTCTTGTTTATTTTCAAGGTTTCCAAGATATGCAGCAATAAAATCAACATCATATTTTTTCAACTTATCTAACACATTTTGAGTTGCAGAATTATTGCTAGAAACAACTGCAACACTTTGGCCGGACATAACAATATTTGCAATTATATTCAATATAGTTTGCGTCTTGCCTGTACCGGGCGGGCCTTGAATTATACTTAACTCATTTGATAAGGCTTTATTTACAGCTTGCGCTTGGCTATTATTAAATCCAAAAGGATATACAACGTTTTGCTTAAATTCACAATTATTAGAAATCCTTTGACTAAGGAATTTAGCTAACATACTATCATTATCTATAAACTTTATTTTGTTATAATTAGATAATAAAATATTTTTTCCATTTTTTTCTAAACCAACAGCACCTGCAATATCTTTTAGATAGTTAAAACAAATTTTTGATTTCCTATCCTTGAGAGCTGATTCGATTACTTTGACGTTATATGCTGCATAAGTATATTGTTTCCCATTATTAAAGACAACATTGTATTTGTTCCCGATTTTTTTATATTTAACAACTTTGTTTGTACATTCTTTACCTTTTAAAAATATGCGAAAATCTTTTGTCATACCAATTATAATACCACAACCTCTGTTAACTTTTAGGTAATTTGATTTTCCAGATATGCTAAATCAAAAAAGAGGAAAGAATAGAGAATACCAGTATTCAAGACAAATTAAATACAAATAAAACTTCTAAAATCTTCTTTACAATTAGTTCTAATACTTACTTCTAAGAATTGCTACTCGCATAAATTAACTGGATGTACAAAATGCTACTTCTACGCTAATATGCAAATATTGCAGGTTTAAATCGTCGGGCGCCTGTATAGATTAGGCTAAATCAGCTAGATACACGCATATAAACACAAAGGAGTAAAATTTAATGTGCGATAAAAAATCGTTAAAACTATTAGAACAAAGAATTTCAGACGCAAAAATGATTTTGTACGAGTTAAAAGTATTTGTAAAACTTGGTGCCCTGGCTAGTGATTCTTGTTTTATTGATGAAGGGTTACAGCTTGATAAGGCTGGTGAAGATTATTATATACTTTTTAGAACAATAAATAGTAAACTAGACAAGTTAACAGAAATACTAGATTTTAAAGATTTTACCTAAAGATAACTGATTTCTACAGTTTAATAAATTTGTCAAGAATCAAATGTCAAAAAGATTAGATGGTTTAATATTCAATGCCCTTGCAATTTTAAAAACATTTTCAACTGTTGTATTTCTTTCACCTCGCTCAATCATACCAATAAAATTAGGTGACATATCAAGAATTTCAGCCAGTTCAAGTTGAGTTAAATTATGTTCTAATCTTAAAAATTTTAACCGTTTACCAAATTTTTGTAAATCTTTTTTGCTCATATTAACATTTTCGTGATAATATACAACTAATGGAACAAACTGACCGTGCGTTTATGTGTATAAATCTTATATATATAGGCACTTTAAAGATAAACACTAAGCGTGGTTAAGAAAGGTAAATTGTGAAAAAATTTTTATTAACTGGTCTAATCGGATTTATATTATTTACTGATATTGCATTTGCACAAACTCGAATTTGTGGCATAGGTGTAAATATTGTAAAAGACCCGTATAATAAAAAAGTATTTGTTTTTAAAATACTCCCGGATTCCGTCGCGTCAAAATATAATCTGCCAGAAGGAGCTGAGATTTTAGAGATTGATGGGAAGAAAGTAAAAAAATTAGATATAAATCAAATTAGTAATTTAATAAGAGGGGAAGAGGGGAGCATAGTAAATCTATTAGTAAAGTACAATAATAGGGATGAAAGTTACTCTATTGCTAGAGCAAAATTTATTCTTCCAGAAAATAAAGAAACAAAATTTGATACTCATTGGAAACAAGTTGCTCCAATAAATAAACGTATTGAACCTATACCTCAAAATATTCTAAATAGTATGAGTAAAAAATGGTATAGTGAAGTTGTACCATTTACAAATTATTGGCTAAATAGAAAAGCGGAATTTAAAAATGGATATAATGCATGTATGACATATTCTGAATCCGAACAAAATGTCTGTCTTATTAACTTAACCAATAGAGAAATAAATAAAACGGCTCATGATGAACAACTTGAAGTTCAAGAAAATATGTTAAGACAGCAAACTATACAGAATTCTTTAAATGCAGTAAATCAAATACAAATGAATAATAATCTTTATAATATAAATAACAATTTAAGAAATATTAACAATAAATTACCATATTAGGTTAGGTGAAAGATGAAAAAATATTTATAAAAGGGGGGGATATTATGGGATTATTTTCAGGATTAGTTGGATGTTTAAGTGTTGCGGTTAATAAGCGTGGTACATTTATAAATTTTGCTATGCAATATTTGAAACAAGCTGATATTAGTTATGCTCATTTAATGCCATATTTACCTATACTTGTTGATATGGTTTTTGAATATTCAAAAGAACATCATTACCAAATTGCTGATGAGTTAGATGTTTTAGAAGCAAGTCTATATACTTGTGTTATGAAAATTGCAGAGGATGAATTGAGGTTATTACCGTGTAATAACAGAGCATTACCTATAGCAGACGGGTTTATTATAGCTACAAATTTTATGGCTAAAAATAAGATAGGAAGTTAAACAATGAAAAATTACATCTTAAGTTTTATTATAGTTGTTATTTTTATGTCCCAATCCGCACAAGCACAACAAGACATAACCATTCATGAAACATTTGAAGTTAATCCTGACATGGAAATGCTTATAAGTCATGAGTATTACAACAATGGAATCAAGATTAAGGGGATTAAAATTAAACAAGTTGAAATAAAGAAGGACACCTATATAAAAAACGGGGAGATTATTGAAGGTGAACCTAATTATATTTATGTAGTGATAGAAATAACAGATATGCAGGGCAATAAGACTGAAATATTAGGTGGCAAAATTTTATCTGTTGGAGATTATGCTTATAAGTTGCAAGATGATTAAGAAAATATTTTAGATGTAGAACATTTACTTTTTGGATAAAATAACAAGTTCTTATTATATATCTGCGTCCCTAGATTTTGTAAGTAGGAACACAAAAAGACCTTAAATTTCTATCAATATTATAAAATTTTAATACTGGATTTGAATATAGGCATGGTATGTATAATTTTAAAATTTTGAAGGTATAGACATAAGTGTCTATATTTTATTTTTTTAAGTATAGACAAAAGTTCACATAACTAATTTGTAAAAAATGGTACAATAAGAAAATGCCAAATTTTTATCAATTGGCTGAGAGTACTAGAAAATGAAAGGATTTTAGTAATGGAAATTGAAAAATTTATTGAAATGACACAACCGGATTTAGACAAGTATGAATTGATGACTATTTTAAGAGGTTATGAATGGGTGATTGACAATTCGCTTTATATAGATAAAAACAAAAGGTTTTGTTCATATATGGGAAGTGTTATAAAATTATCTAAAAGGCTATTAGATGCACTATGTATATTAGCGGAAGAACCTTATAAAGCACATATTCTTGATGAATATAATTATGATAATGAGCGGCAAATAGTAAGAAGAATAACTAAAGCATTTCAAAATGCAGGCTTCAAAAAAAGTATTATTATGAAAATAAGAGGGGTTGAGGGCTACAAGATAAATACCTCTATTCTGCCAGAAGCATTCATTATTACAAAATAATTTTTGTCACAAGTAATGATAAAATTGTCACAATCATGAACTTAGACTAATATGCTACTAAAGATGAAAATCGTTATACAAGGAGAAACGTATGACGATTTTTATTTTTGAAAAATTTATAACTAAAGGGGATACGAAAACTAATTTATTTGTAAATCTACTACGTATAGTAATGTTGCCGAGATTGAACATGTAACCAGCTGGTTATTATGGTTATTAGGGTTACTAACTTTTTATTTTTAAAAATTTTATAAAACTAAAATAAAAAATAAAATATAAAATAGTTTTAAAATTTTTATTAACCGAAATAACCGCTTTTTATTAGTAGTACAAAATTAAGAAAAGGAGAATATTCTTATGAAAGAATATAATAAACTTCTCCTGGCGTTAAGTGTAGCTTCAAAAGTTATTACAAATCAAGTAGACGCCGGGACAATTACAACAGTTAAAAATATAACAAAAGAAAAATTTAACAATTTAGTAAATTTTCATTTGTTAGGACAAACAAGGGTAGGTGTTGCTCCGGAAATTGAAGGTCAACCAGATAAAGTTTTGTTTGGCTGTATTGATATAGATTGCAAAGATTTAGACATAGATGAGAAATACAAATTAGCAACAACCATAAAAAACAATTTACAAAAAGATTATCATCTAATTGCAAATATAGAAAAATCCAAATCTAAAGGTTTTCATGTTTGGGTATTTTTTCAAAATCATCAAGATAGAGATTTTATAAAAAATATCTTGCTGGATGCTGTAAACAAATCAACTGATAGAAAAATAGCAAATGGTGAAATTGAAATTTTTCCAAAGGGAGACAAAGGAAATGCTATATTTTTACCATTCTTTGGATTATTCAAGGATAGCAGTAATTTCAATGAAAAATATTTTCAAGAAATGAAATCATGTTTGGTTAAAGGTACCAGCATGGAGATTGTTAAAAATCCATTAGATACAATCAAACAGGCAATCAATAATAATGATTCTGTATTGAATTTGTTATTAAAGTTAAAGGAGTACCCATTATGTATTAGAAAAGCCGCACTAAATTGGGAAAGAGGGGAGCGCAATACTTTGACATTTGCCATAGCAGGAATTCTAAAAAAGATTTCTAAATTATCATTAGAAGACTCCATAGATGTAGTTAAACGTATTGTCCAATTTAATAATGACGAAGAAATACAAATGCGGATAAATGCAGTAAAGAATACCTACAAAAATGATGAAGTAGCTGGTTGCTCAATTTTACAAGGTAATAATCAAAACTTGTCGTTGGTAGTTCCACTTTGTAATTCTAATTGTAATTTAATCGAAAAAGGTTTATCTATCAAAAGTAAAGTTAGAAACCTCCAAATACACAATAAAGGACTAGTTTTAAAAGATAAGGTTGCTCAACTAGTTATATCAACAATAGAAGAATTCGGTAAGATTTTTGTTTTTAATCATAAGTATTACCTTTTCTTGAAAGATGAAAAAGAAATAATCCCCTTATTAGAAGATTCAAGAACATTAAAAAATCTTCTTACTAAATGGGGAATTAATGCTTCAGAAGGATTATTTCGATTTGTTCTTCAGGAACTATTTGCTCATTGTGCTGACAATGCCGTAAATGTTGATATACATAAATTTGCTTATTATGATTGTGAAAACTTTATACTATATCTTTATAATACACCAAAGTCTATCCTAAAAATTACAGAAGACCAAATTTCAAGTATTGAAAACGGTGACGATGGAGTTTTATTTGAAGAATTACCAGGTTATCAACCGTTTAAATTTGTCAATTTTGATAAGGATAAAAATTATCTGCTTGAATTCATCATTAGAGACCTTAATTTAGATGACAGCAACCCGAATATTAATCCTCGTACACTTTTAGAGTTATGGTTTTTCAGCTTGTTTTTTGAATCGATTATGCCGACAAAACCGCTGCTTGTTACTATCGGTGAAAAGGGCAGTGGGAAAACTTCAATTCTAGAACGAATGGGTAAACTTTTAATGGGTGAAAAGTTTGGTGTAACCTCTACTACACCCGACTATAAAAACCTTATTACGCTCATTACAAATAATTACTTAATTGTGTTGGATAATATGGATTCACCTACTACACAGATAAACGATACATTAGCAAGAATTTCAACGGGTCAGGTTGTGATGGTTAGGGATTATTATACTACAAATACTCAAGTAGAATATGACGTAAAATGCTATGTTGCCTTAACTTCAAGAAAACCACACTTTACAAGAGACGATGTTGCAGACCGTTTGGTGTGTATATTTCTTGGTCGTTTTGAGGAAAAGAAGGGTTTTAGAGCTCAAAACCAACTTAATAAGAAAAACTCAATAGTACGTAATGAAGCTATGAGTTATGTTATATCTAGACTTCAGAAAATTATTAAAAATTTAAAAAAGAATAATGATAAAACATATAAACATGTATTTAGAATAGCTGATTTTTCTGATTTTGCATTGAGGGGTGCGGATAGTGAGGAAGAACAAAAAATGCTAAGTAATCTCTTTTCTGCACTAGCACAGCAGCAAAAAGATTTTGCAACACAAGACGATATTATTTATACATTATTAAAAGAAATTGTAAGTACAAAACCTAATCAAGGTCAAAAGTTTTCAGCTGCAGATTTGTATAACGAATTCAAGCATAAGGCTGAAGAATTAGAGTTAGATAGATTTTTTAATAACATTTATTCTACTCCTAAAGCTTTAACAACTCATCTAATGAATATCAAAAGTAATATTGCAAATGAAATTATAATACATAGACAAAAAGGACACGGTAATAATTACTACTACTCATTCGTAAAAGTTGATGATTCTAAACCTATGACCTCAAATGAATCAGTAGAAATGCTTATGGATAGGTCTGTTGAAGAACAAATTGATGCTTATGAAACCTATGACAAAGGGGGTAAAGATGAATAAACTTTATCCGGTATTTGAAGCCGCTATTATGTTGCATATTTCTGAAAGTACACTTTACAGGTGGATTCATCAACGAAAAATTGAGTATGTAAAAATCGGTTCTAGGGTTCTGTTTACTGATGAAATGCTAAATGATTACATCAGGAAAAACACAGTTACAACTGAACAAACTTAGTTTTCACGGCACCGTGAGCACCGTGCCGCCTTAATGGTACGGTGCTCACTCCCTCAGGGGGAATAATTGAAGTTAGCAAAATTTAGTAAAGGGGCTTACAAACTCCTAAAAACACGACAAAATTAAATTAGGTGATATAAAATGTCAATAAGAAAAAACAAGAAAACAAATAAATGGGAATTTGATTACAAAGACCTTAGGGGTAAACGTCAAATTAAAAAAGGTTTCAAAACAAAAGCAGAAGCTGAGAGAGCATATAATAAAATGATTGAGGACTTAAATAAAGGCTTGAATCCCGTTAATGCAAAGATTACATTAAAAGAAGCCGGTGAGTTATATCTTAGACTTCACGCAAGTGCAAACTGCAAGCCTTCTACTTATAAAACTTACTGCGGATATTTAGCAAATCTTTTAATACCATTCTTTGGAAATTTAAATATCAATGAAATTAGTCCTATTCTTGTAAAAGAATTTATCAAACAAATGCAGGAAAAAGAACGTAAAAACTCAACAATAAACAAATATATAAAATTTATGAGTGCAATATACAATTTTATGATTGATAGCGACGCCGCAACAAGAAATCCTATTGCACGAATTAAACCTCTAAAAGAAGTCAAAAACGATAAGATTAGAGCTCTTTCAACGCAAGAAGTTCAAGCCCTATTATCAAAAACAAAAATTGTTTACCCAGATTTTTATCCTTTGTTATTTACCGCTTTATTTACAGGTATGCGTAGAGGAGAATTACTTGCTCTTACTTGGGATTCTATAAACTGGGTAAAAGGAAAAATTACAGTTGATAAAAACTATGTTAACGGCAGATTAGGGACACCTAAATCAAGTAAAAACAGATATGTTGATATGAGTGATGAGCTCGCAAGAGTTCTCAAAGAATGGCGACTTGCCTGCCCTCACAGTGAATTAAATCTTGTATTTCCTAACAGTGAAGGCAAATATCAAAGTGCAGACAATATGATAAAAAGAAGATTTATCCCTTCACTGAGTCGTGCCGGCATTGATTCTATTCGCTTTCACGATTTAAGGCACACTTATGCCAGCTTACTGCTTGCTAACGGCGCCCCGATGAAATATGTGCAGTACCAGTTGGGACACTCTTCAATCACTATGACAATGGATTTATACACCCATTTATTGCCGGAGGTTAATGATAAGTGCGTAAACTTGTTGAACAGTATTGTAAATCAAACTATAGAACCACAAGAAAATAGAAAATTTGGAACATAAAAACAACAACTCGTTTATATTATTTTATCTATCAAATAATTCATAGTCCTATATTGATACATCTCGTTCTGATATATTGATTTTACACAATCTATCATAAGTTTCAACATCACAAAATTCCAATAAAAAATCACTAAAACCAATTATAATATGAATAAAATTATGATTATGATATTCAATTCTATCTATTTTATTATATTTTGCATAGTATGCGGTTAATGATACTCCTTCTGTAGAGAATACTACATGAGCTTCTTTCATTAAACAACTGTGCTTATATGCATTGTGTAAATCATTGATAATATCAAACAATGGTTCGTATTTTGTATAATTTAAATCTTTTTTAATTTCTATAGCTAAATTTGTATTACTATTTTTTAATTCACCAATAGATGCAATTTCTATTTTATTGCGTTGTAAAACATTATTTGTATCATAATAGCAACATAAAATCATAATGAAATCATCTATTATACGTTTCATAATATGTATAATATTTTCTTTTTCATTGTTAATTTCACATAGGTTTCTTATAATACCTCTTTGTGAATGCCTTCTATAAACCTTTTCTATCTGTTCATTTATATAAATGAGACTATCAAACGTTTCCAATGCAATCATTATCGGATTTAAAATTTTAATTGCCTGATACTTTATTATTTTATTATAAATTGGAGATACCATTTGGGGTTTTACTATTAACCTTGTATCAATATGATATCCTTTATAATCATCTCTACAACCAGAATCAAAGTTTTTCTCTGTAATATGAATTTTAGACATATTTTCCTTGAAAATTTTTGTAACCTTTTTGCAACTTTTACTCATTTTTGCATTAAAAAAGGTTTCAGTTAAATGTCTGAAACCCTTTGTTTTAATTGGTTGCGGGAGCTGGATTTGAACCAACGACCTTCGGGTTATGAGCCCGACGAGCTACCAGACTGCTCCATCCCGCGTTATT
>CANAJP010000014.1 GCA_947361615.1 uncultured Candidatus Melainabacteria bacterium
TGTTTCCTTTATATAATTAGGGCGTAAATTAATACGCCCGTTTTGTTGTGTTAAGAATTGTAAAAATGAGTTGCAAATAGGCTAAAACCCAGTCATAATCCCTGATAGGATAGGATAGGATAGGATAGGATAGCGCAATTTATGTAAATTCTAAGTTTTTCATTTATTAGTATGGGAAATTAAAACTACGGGGGAACGTAGAGAAAGGATTTATTATGGGAATTGCAGCGGTAGCTAGAAAAGTTTATAACACATTGAAATATGGGAAACAAATTGGTGTAACGACGAAAAACGGTGTAAGCTGTTATGCTAACACATCTAAAGGAAAAACAGTTTATACTCGTTTGAATAATGCTAACTCTGTTGTTGGAAAAAAAGTGAAATTTATAGATAGTCCAAATTTAACTAGAACTATGACCTATGATGCGAAAGGTAATTTATTGGCTGATTCTACACATTATAGAGAACAATTGGGATTTGGTCTTGCAAGTAAGAACCAGCATTCTGCTTTAGTTAGAAATATTCGCAATGAATACAATCTGCTTGGCCAAACTACGCATACTAGCGATATTACGTTTAAGCCAGCGTTAAATGATACAAAGGCCACTGTGTTTAGAAATATTGACAGACAAACCTCTAAAACATATATAAACACATTAGATGGTAGTAAGTACACAATAAAATGTGTTGAATAAGTATAAATATTTAATTATGGGGCGCTTTTAAGCGCCCCACCTTTTGTTTATTGGCTTATATTTTTACAAATAGTGACATAACAGGCAAATCCCTTTCTTGAGTCATTTGGGTGGAAATTTTTTTGTTTTCAAGATATAAGGCGCCTTCAGAATTATCTTTTATGTTGTTTACGATACGTATACTAGGAAGCTTCCCTTTTTCTATTTGAGGTTGAAGTTTTTCTGTTATCTCTTGGCTTAAGTTTGTAAAGGTTTTGTTGTACATTTGTGAATTTTGTATTAAAAAGTCATCAATACCTGAAATTAGTTTTCCAGACATTAAAACGGAATCTAGGCCATCTGGCATTTTTTGGCGTATTCCGTCTGCAAGTGCAGTTATATATCTGTCCAGGGCGAATTTTGTCGCCTCAGGTTTGTTTTTAAGGTTATATTTTTGTGCAAGTTCTTTGTTGCCATTAAGAACTATTCGTGCGTCACCTATATTTGTTAATTCCTGAATAGTTTGAGGTGAAACATTTTGTTTTGAGAGAAAGTTTTTTATCAAGGCTGGTACTGAACCGCCGTATTCTTCCAGTGCTTGACCGTGTATTAATCTTCTACCGTCACGGGATTCTGTTATTTGTAAATAGTTCTCTCCGTTCAATTTTACTTTATTTATGTGGCTTACTCCAAAGCCTCCTCCCGTAGTGATAAACATTGTGGAATCACCGTCAAGTTTCGTTTTATTCAATACAGCACATGCAGCCCCAATCATATCATTGAATACGTGTACTGTTGTTTTGAAAGTGTTTTTTAATGGCGAAAAATTTACATCCTCAATGCTTTCACCTGTTTCGATACTTTTTATTGTTCTTATTCTTTTAATTTTGTATTCGTTTTCACCGATTTTCTCCGGTCGACCGGTTGTAAAAATATCTATTGCTTCAAGTTGTCTGGCCGCAGGGTCAGGAAGTCTGTCTGTCGCATTTTTAGCCATATTTTGTGCAAACTTGATACTATCACTAATTCTTTTGATGAATTCATCCGAGCTTTTTACTCCGCCCGGGCTGAGATGTTTTGAAAATTCATCAATAATTATTCCTTTATCATAAAGTTTTAGTTTGAAGCTTCCACCTGCGACGCTTGCTCCGATATCAACGGCAATTTTGTACCCGAAGTTTACATTTCTTCCTTGATTGTTAGTTCTTAAATCCATTTCGACTCCTTTTGATGCATAAATCTTTAATTGGGGGCTAGTAATTACATATCCTAAGTTAGATATAATGTTTTATTTATAATTGTTGATGTTTTCTGAATATTTTATGATGTTTATATCATGTAACATGAAGACTACTATATAGTAAAAGTTTTGTCAAGTCTTTATTATATTTATATGGATTACGATTTGAAAAAATTTGGCAGATTGATAAAAGTTGAACGTGTACGAAATGATTTTTCGCAGGAAGAGCTTGCAGAAAAAGTCGGTGTTTCAATGCGGACAATCTCTTTGATTGAGTCTGGACTTCAACACCCAAGATTTTTTCTTGTGGTCAAACTTGCTGATATTTTGAATTTTGATATTAATATTTTGCGACAATAGTTTTGAAATAAACTGTTTGATTTGATGGTTGCACGGTTTAGAACGGCCCGAGTGTCTATTGAGTTTTTAAGGCGTTTAGGATATATTATTTTCGAGGGAGAAATTGTATATGTTATTAGAAGATTTGAAAATAGTTAGTGATACGATTAAAAATATAGTGACGTTTATTCAGGAAGATGCAAATGTTAAGGCTGATTTTCAGGAATATATAAAAACAATCGGGCTTGGACAGAATGCTGTTATGGATTTTAATACAGCGTGTTTGAACTATATTTTTGAACGTCGTTTACAGAACAAACCTATTGCAAGAATTTATCTCGAAAAGAAAAAAGGTTTGGGGATGGAAGAAAAAGAGGTTTGTCTTTCTCTTTTGAATTCTATTCACTCTGTTTTTGAGATTAAACGTGTGTTGAAAAATGGTTTTTCCCTTTATAGTGTAATCAATGAAAAAACATACGATGCGGTTTCGCTTGTTAAAATGACGGCGTTTCGCGGTGTGGGCGTCGGTCAGTATGTTGTGGCAAGGATTACTAAATATAAAGATGATGTTTGTTTGTTGGAGATTTCCGGAATTCTACCGTCAACCAGACGCGAGGACGCGTTGAGATATTCCGTGGCAAAACTTGTCGAAAATCCTGAACTTGCTTATCAGGATAACCCTGAAAAGCAGGCTGAACTTGAGGCTGAAATTGAAAATCTTTATCAAAAGTTTGTTGAGTTTTTCAATTCTGATGAAGTTATTACGACAAGTAAGTTTGCAGATGATGTAATCGGCGCTTACAATGAATTTGCGGAACTAGGTGAACGTGTCGATGTGCAGGATAAAATTCAGGAGCCGGAAGTTTATAAATATTTTAATGTTAGTGAGTTTAATAATTCATATAACGATTTCCTTGAGAATTCTCTTGGCGGATTTTCTGCGCATGAAGAAGTTTATGACGTCGGCGTAATTTATGATCGCGAGTTGGGGCTTTATGCGGTGCCGTTTTATAAGACTTTCAATAGAATTTTTGAGATTGAAGATTACAAGACAATTGAGGGCTACGAAGCTTGCGTGAAATATTTCCTTGAGAATGATAAGCTGCCGGCTAATTTAATTCGTCGTGTTGCTGCGAAAAATGCTAATTTTATGGATCGTGTTAATGAGATTATGAAATCAGGCTTTACGCTTGACGGACTTTTACAGCAGTATAAACCGCAATATTTGGAAAAGAAAATTTTCTCTCCAACTTCTGTACTTTATAAGTCAAAAGCGTTTTCAAATACTCTTGGTATTATTGAAGAAGAGGAAGAATTGCCTGAAGTCCCAGAAGGAATTGATTTTTCAAATGTTGGCAGAAATGATCTTTGTCCTTGTGGAAGCGGTAAGAAATTTAAACGTTGTTGTGGTGCCAATCGAGTATAGCTTGTGCGGCGATGTAGGCGGTTGACCAGCAGTTTTGCAGGTTAAACCCGCCGCAGAAACCGTCAATATCAAGAACTTCACCGCAAAAATACAGGTTTGGGACAAGTTTTGATTCCATTGTTTTGGAATTTATTTCTTTTAAATCAACGCCACCGCAGGTGACAACTTCGCCTGCACCTGAATGGCTCAGAATTTTTAATTCAAGTTCGCGAAGATTTTTTGTTACTAAATCGCGGGTTTTTGAGTTAACTTGAGAGCATTTAATTTCTTCCGATGGGCAGATTGCTGCGGCAAAAGATTTTGGAACGAGTTCACCTATGAGGTTTTTCAAGGTTTTGTGCGGATTGGCGTTGAACATCTTTTGTAAATCAATTTCCCCTGTTATATCAAGTGTCACAGAATATGGAAAATTTTCGCGCGCGTTTAGTGATGAAATTTTGAACGCAAGCGGGCCTGAAATTCCATTGTGAGTAAAAAGTAAATCGTCTTGCAAAACTTTTTTGCCAATTTGGGTTTTGACGTTTTTGAGAACAACACCGCTTGGAAAGAGTTTATCGGTTTTTAGCCCAACTAATGCAGGTTTTGGGGCGATGATGTTGTGTCCGAGGTATTTTGCAATATTGTATGATGCGTGACCGCCAACAGCAACTACAATAGCGTCAAATCTATATGAAGCCTCATCCGTAACGACTTCCAGTGTGTCATCAAGTTGATTTACCCTCAATGCTTTTTCTTGTTTGATTGTCGCTTTTAGGCTGGCCAGAAATTTTTCTCTTACGTCTGCCGCGCTGTTTGAAGTTGGAAAAATTCTATTGTCTTCTTGTGTGTAAGTTTCGACGCCGATTGAGCGGAAAAATTCCAATGTATCGGCTGTAGCAAATTTTGAGAACACTGAATAAAGAAATTTTTCGCCGCGCGGGTAGAATTTTGTGAGTTCGCGAAAATCGTATTCCGCATGTGCAAGATTACAGCGGCCGCCGCCTGTGACAAGTAATGTTTTAAGTGGCGACGACATCTCAAATATCGTGACGTCACAATCCTGTTGCAAATGATATGCGCAAAAGCAGCCCGCAGGGCCACCGCCGATAATTCCGACCCTATATTCTCGTGCCATAAAGAAATACCATTTCAGGATTTTCTAAATCTTCATGAAGTTCACTGATTGTTTTATGCAAAACAGGGTGTTCAAAGTCCGGAATGAGTTCCAATAGCGGAACAAGCGTGAATGCGCGTAAGTGAACATATTTATGCGGGATAGTTAATTCGTCACTGTTGATAATCTCTTTTTTGTAGAACAAAATGTCTATATCAATGGTGCGGTCTTCATAAACGCCTTTTGTCGCCTGTGTTCGGCCAAGTTGTTTTTCTATCCGCTGGCATTCTTCAAGAAGCTTTTGAGGTGTTAAGGTCGTTTTAAGTTCGACAACCGCATTAACAAACCAGTTGTCAGATTGCATGTTCCAAGGCTCGGTTTCGTAAAAAGCAGAAGTTCTGATTATCTCAACGCCATCAATAGCGCCAAGCTGCAAACTCGCCTGCTGAATATATCCGATTCTGTCGTCTTTATTAGAACCTAAACTTAAATAAACTATCGCCATGCACTTATTTTACCTGTTTTTAAGGCGAATTGTCAAGATGGGGAACCTTTTTTAAGATTCCCCATCTTGTTACTATCTTTTTACGCAATGTACGATGTATTCATCTGTCCTAGGGTGTAGCCAATGAGCGCCTGATGTAAAACCTTGCGACCAGCCGAGAGTTTTGGTGCTGACTTTTGATGACCAATAATCAGTATTAGAAGTAAATAAATCACCATTAATTAATTTTTGGTTTACAAACATTGAGCCTAATTCGTCTAATGTAGGAATTCTATATTCAGAGTCCTGTTCTTTGCAAATAGTAGTAGCTCTTTCCTGAGTGGCTGTTCTATCCGCAGCCCTTTGAGCCGGTAAATTAGGTGCTGCAAGAACGCTGTCCGTAGGGTAAAATATTGTCATAAAACCGATATCTTTTCCAACCGTATTAGGACCTTTGTTTCCGTTCATGTCAAAAATAAGGTTTACACATACTTTTGGCTGTGTATAAACTTTTGCGTATGCGGTTTGAGTGTCATATTCATTCATATAATATGCGCAGTTTGGATTGTAGAACATTAATATGCTTTCCCCATTTTGGGTTTCAAATGCTGCGGCTTTTGTGTCTAACATTAATCCTGTAGCATACGGGTTGTCTATCATGTAGGAATTTAGCTCTGAAATTTTTGTGGGTGTTGTAAGTGTTGAACCACTTATAGGTACAATTTTGTTTGGTACACCACAATCAGTTATGTGATTAGCATCGCAAATATTATTTATTTTTAACACTTTGCTAAGCCCAGAAGTGATAAATGTTTCCGCCCCTGTATCTACTGCTTCCGTTGAAGATGTGCCTGCTGAATATGTACCATATCCGTTCAAGGCAGGCATGAGCGCGATTGCCTGTGAAAATCTTGCGTATAATGCTTTTCGTTGAGTGTTCCAAGTCCGCTCGTTAATGTTACCTGTCAAACTTGGTAACGTGATAGCCGCAACAACACCGATAATGGTGAGGGATAATAATATCTCTGCCATAGTAAATGCATAACGTTGGTACTGCGGCTCGCCTTGCCCCCCCCCCCCTACTTAACAGGGCCATATGACAAGGCTTTTCAGGTTTTAAGTTTTTCATCATATCCATCCTTTCTAATTTTGTGGCTGCAAACCAATAATTCTAAATATAGATGTTATATATGTGGCTCAGCCACTCCTTTCATGTTTTTATTATGTACTATGTTTAAAAATATGTCAACGGTTATTATTCAATTCTTTTTTCGCATGTTGCCAGAGTGCTTCAAACTCTGCTGGTTTATAATCGTTAAGCGGTTTTGTCGCTAATTCTTCCATCTTACGGAAGCGCGTCATGAATTTTTTGTTGGATTTTAAAAGTGCTTGTTCTGCATCAATTTTGTTCCAGCGTGCAAGGTTGACTACCGCAAACAAAATATCGCCGAATTCTTCCTCTTTATGTTCAAAGTCATGCTCTTGGCAGGCTTCTTTGAATTCGTCGAATTCTGAGAAAATACATTTGTATAAGTCTTCTTCACATTCCCATTCAAAGCCGGTTTTGACAGCTTTTTTACTGATTTTTTGTGCTGACATCAAGGCGGATTGAGATTTAGAAATTCCATCCATTGCAGATTTGCGATGTTGTTTTTCTTCCTGTTTTAACTTATCCCAGTTTTCTAAAATTTCTTTTGAAGAGTTTACTTTTGTATCTCCAAAAACATGAGGGTGGCGATGGATAAGTTTTTCGTTTAGAGTCTGTGCTACGTCTTCTATATTAAACGCGCCTTCTTCTTTTGCAATTTGTGAGTGTAAAACAACCTGAAGCAAAACATCACCAAGTTCTTCACGTAAATGTTTCATATCTCCGCTATCCATAGCATCTACTGCCTCATAGGCTTCTTCAAGCATGTGAGGGCGCAAAGTATAATGTGTTTGTTCTCTGTCCCACTGACAGCCATTTGGTGAGCGAAGAGTTTCTATTATCTCTATTAATCGTTCTAAATTTTTGTATTCCATAGTTCAACTTTATCATAAAATCTATAACTAAAGTATAAAATATTAAAAAATAATACATCATATAGTCGATTAACAATTTTAGACGCTATGGTATTCTAAACTGTGTGATATAGACTAATTATGAATAGACATTATACCTATAACGAAAGGACGTAAGTAATGGCAAATTTATCAGTAGCAAGTATTCGTGAACGTATATTCAATACGTCAAAACACGAAAACAATGTTGCAAGACCTGCTCATCAAGCATCACAAAACCCGTTCGCAAACATGAACGGCAACTTGTTGAACGCTGATGTTTATGTGTCTTCAAAAAACAACAACGCTGAAAAAATTGGATTTTCAGGAAGAATTGAAAAATTGAAAAAAGCAGCACAAGTAAGCTCTTTAACCAACATTGGTGAAAAAATCAGCGCTTGGACTCAATCAGCAGTAGCTTTTGGAAAGAAAATTGTTAATACTGCTAAAACTGTTGGAAAATGGTTAAATGAAACAAAAGCAGAAGATGTAATTATGTCTATGATTGACAGAACACCATCTCAAAAATATTATTCAACTGCCCCAATTAGCAGTACTAGACAAACATTTGCGGCTTTGGAATCAATTGAAAGCAGCAGAATGCAGATGGCGTAACAGGCTTTCTGTGTATTAGGAGGAAATTTTGATGAATAACGATAAAAAAGAAAACACTTTCAGCAAATGGAATTTCAGCTTTGGAAATACTTCTAAATCTGAAATGTCAGGAGCTACTGCAGTTTTAGAAAGAGATACTTTTGAATCTTCTTCTATGGATTCAACAGTAAACGCTGATATGCAAAACAAAAACGATTTCAGCAAAAACAGTTCAGATAAAAACATGAAACACATTGCCAACATTATCAACGGTTTGGCATTGCATGAAGATATGGAATCAATTGAAGTTTTGAACGAAATCGGTACAAACTCTTCTGTTGATTCAATCAGAGAAATGACAGCAAGAGCGCTTGTAAGAAAAAATATGGCAGAATCTTTGCACATCGTGATTATGCACGAAGGTAAAGGTATTAATGACCTTTCAACAAGCGTAGCTATGAGTACAATCAATGAATTGTTATCTTTACAAAATAAAGAAATTGCAATGCAAGTATTAGAAGAAGCAGTTGCAAATTCTGAAATTGAAATGATAAGAGATAACGCTCGCTCAGTAAAAGCATTGATGGCTCTTTGCTAATTTAGACAGCGAGCCGCGGATTGGCAAACCGCGTTTGCCAAACAGGCGGCGTAGAACTGCTTTTAACTGGTAAATTTTATTATTTTTAATTTTTGATTTTAATGTGTAATTTTTTATATATAGAAAAGCCGGTATTGAACGTGAATACCGGCTTTTGCATTAATTATTTATGTGTTTTGTTGAATGTTATTTCGTCGTTGTCTACATCGATTACGATCTCATCACCTTTCAAGAAGTTTTGAGATAATAAAAGTTTAGATAATGGGTTTTCAACGAGTTGACGGATGGTTCGTTTGAGCGGTCTTGCGCCGTAAATAGGGTTGAAGCCTCTATGTGCAAGAAGTTCTCGTGCATCTTCCGTTATCATCAGGTCGATTTCTTGTGCCGCAAGAAGTTTGCGCAGGTATTCCATCTGAATGTCGACAATTTTTGACAGTTGTTGAAGCGTTAATGCTTTGAAGAAGATTGTTTCATCAATCCTATTTAGAAATTCAGGTTTGAAACGTGATTTCAAAAGTTCTGTGATTTCTTCTTTTGTTTTGTCGAATTCTTCTGTTGAAAGCATTGAATTTACGGTGTTTTCAAGGATTATGTCGCTGCCGATGTTGCTTGTCATTATGATTAGTGTATTTTTAAAGTCGACTGTTCTGCCTTTTGCGTCGGTCAAACGGCCGTCATCAAAGATTTGAAGCATAATATTGAAAACATCGGGGTGTGCTTTTTCGATTTCGTCGAAAAGTACGACAGAATATGGCTTGCGTCGAACGGCTTCTGTAAGCTGGCCGCCTTCTTCATAGCCGACATATCCCGGAGGCGCTCCGACTAAGCGTGCAACATTGTGTTTTTCCATATATTCAGACATATCAATTCTGATGAGCGCGTCCTCATCGTTGAACATAAATTCCGCAAGCGCTTTGGCAAGTTCTGTTTTACCAACACCTGTCGGGCCAAGGAAGAGGAATGTTCCGATAGGGCGTTTCGGGTCTTTGAGGCCGGAGCGCGCACGGCGGATTGCGTCTGAAATTGTTTCGACGGCTTCGTCCTGACCGATTAAACGTTTATGGAGAATATCTTCCATATTAATTAACTTTTGTTTTTCGCTTTCGACAAGCTTGTTCACAGGAATTCCCGTCCACTTGCTGACGACATTTGCGATATCTTCATCGGTGATTTCTTCTTTCAGCATTCGGTTAGAAACCTTTTCTTGGCCTTGAATTTCACTTAATTGTTTTTGAAGCTCAAGGAGTTTGCCGTATTTGAGTTCGGCTGCGGTTTGAAGATCGGTGTTGCGTTCTGCCTCTTCAATTTTTTGTTTGGTTTTTTCGATTTCATCTTTGATACCGGCTTCGCCTGTGATGGAAGCTTTTTCCGTTTCCCATTGTTTTTTTAGAACATTGATACGCGCTTCAAGCTGTGAAATTTCGGCCGAAATTTCGTTGATTTTTCCGTTTGTCTCTTCGTTGTCGGCTTCTTTTTTTAGTGCTTCGCGCTCGATTTCAAGCTGGATTTTCTGACGTGAAAGAATGTCGATTTCTTCCGGCATGGAGTCGATTTGAATACGCAAAGATGATGCGGCTTCGTCGATTAAGTCAATGGCTTTATCAGGTAGAAATCTGTCAGTAATGTAACGGTCGGAAAGTTTTACAGCGTCAATCAGGGCGCTGTCGAGAATTCTGACACCGTGGTGAACCTCGTATTTTTCTTTAAGACCGCGCAGAATGCTGATTGTATCTTCTATTGACGGTTCGTTAACCATAATCGGTTGAAAACGACGTTCAAGTGCAGGGTCTTTTTCGATATATTTTCTGTACTCGTTGATTGTTGTCGCGCCGATTGTTCTCAAAACTCCGCGTGCAAGCATTGGTTTGAGCAAGTTTCCGGCATCCATCGCGCCGTCTGACGCGCCTGCACCGACTACCATATGAAGTTCGTCGATAAACATTACGATTTCACCGTTGGAGTTTTCGACTTCTTTTAATACTGCCTTTAAACGTTCTTCAAACTCGCCTTTGTATTTCGCACCTGCGATAATCGCACCCAAATCAAGCGAAACCAGTTTGACATTTTTTAAACTTTCCGGAACATCGCCGCGGACTATTCTTTGCGCAAGCCCTTCAATAATCGCGGTTTTACCTACCCCCGGTTCACCGATTAGAACCGGATTATTTTTGGTTCGTCTGTTTAAAACCTGTACAATTCGGCGGATTTCATCGTCACGACCGATAACAGGGTCAAGTTTGCCTTTGCGCGCAAGCGCTGTAAGATCGGTTGAATATTTTTCTAAAGCCTTTAAATTTTCTTCTGCATTTTTATTATCCACTTTATTGTTACCTCTTATTTTTTTCATAGCGTTCAAAATTGTATTTGCGCTGACTTTATACTTTTGCAAAAGTGTGAAAACATTTGTTCCTTCAACCTTTGTCATCGTGAGTAAAATCATATCAAGTCCGACAAATTCGTCTTTGAACTCTTGTGATAACTCCTGCGCTTTTTCCAGAATTCGAAATGTGTCTTTTGAAAGAATTAATTGCGCGGTGTTGACCATACTGACTGTCGGGAAAGATTTTATTGCGCTCACAAGGTCGTTGATAAAATCTTGATTAAGCAGCTTCAATTCCTGCATGTAATCTTTTGCCATGCCGTCGTCCTTGACGCAAGCGAGAAGGATATGTTCGGGCTGAATTTCTGAATTTTTATATTGTGCGGAAAAATTCAGCGCACTTGCAATAATTTCGTTTGAAAGATTTGTAAATTTTTCTAAGTTTAACATAATCGCCGTCCTTTGTTATTTATATTTTAACGACGATTTTTCAAAAATCAGGATAAATTAATTATTATTTAACTTTTATAGTTGGAAGTTATTCAAAACACCCATGTCAATATCTAATGCCTTGCCAATATTGTAATAGTTCATAAATCTAAGGTTTGCAGTACCGCATTCAAGTGATGCGATAGTTGTCTGTGTGACGCCGACCATTTCTGCAAGTTTTTCTTGCGTCAGGCCTTTTTTGTCACGCGCATATTTTATGATATGACCTAATTTTAATAAGACTTCCTCTTTCTCCATGTGTTTTAGTATATGCTATTGACATTTTCTTTTCAATTAATTATATTTAATAATTATAAAATATAATTACTAATAACTAAAAATAGGAGAAAATTATGGACAAAGAATATTTTGATGACAAAATTGACGGCTGCCTTTCAACAATTTCAGAAACACTATACAATTTTAGCGATGAAATCGTTAATTTGCACATAATGGTTGAACATATTCGGGTTGCGCAAGATATGCAGGCTAAAATGTCCGAGCAAGACAGGCAGGCGACGGAGAACTGCTTTTAATTATTGTCACGGAGTTTTTTGTAATTCTCCAGTCCCATAACCCAGCCGTCCTGAAAGACCATTGATTTCATTACTATTTCTTTGGGAATTCCGGCATGGTGAATGCGCGGAAGAAGATAATCTTCATCGTAGGCTACCGGATTGGTTTTGTCTATGTCACTATTAAAACATAGAAATTCCGTCTTGCCGTTCAGTCCTGTGCGCGTTCCGGTTACTACGATTTCATGACCCTTAAGTTTGCCGTTTTTTGTCTTATTTGTTACGCCAAGAATTATATTCTCTTTTAGCGCAAGTGTGTCTAAAAGTTGTTGTTTTATTGTGTCAAAATCCGCTTCGTAACCCGCAATCTCGCCGTATTCGTTTATTCGCTGGTAGTTAACAGAAATTATATTCTTATTGCGCACGATTGATTCAACGAAAGTTTTTTCAAATTCAATCAAGCCGCGTTCTGTAACGTTGAATTTCCCGCTGCGTTTGTCGGTAAGCGAATTATAGCTTTGCTGTGAGCCAATGTGCATAAAAGTAGATTGCATTAAAGTATCAATATTGTTCCGTTGTTTAATGCCTGAGGGCATTTTGCTGTTCAGGCGAACTTTCAATAACGCGTTTTCATCAGGTTTTAGTGTAAGTTTGATTTTGTCGAAATCGTTTTCTTCCCGAGGAATATCGAATGTGTTCAGAAGCCAGATTGCATCAAGGGTTTTATCTGCAAGGTTGTCAGAATCGATAACTTTTTCAACTTTCATATCTTTTGACGTAAGGCCCTCAACAAAACGCGTAAATTCTGCAGGCTCCAAACTCGCAAGGTCGAATTCTATACACGCGGCCGTACAGGTGCTGGAATCCCGTTTTCCATATAAAGGCGTTTTAGGGCTGAAAAACGCTTCAAGATAATTCGTTATGCTGTTATCCGATTTCTGGCTGATTAAATATGGATTGTTCAAATGCCCGAGAGTTTCGGAGATTATTTCAATGCTATCAAGCCCCTCTGCACGTTCGGTTGTTAGAATTTTGTATAAATTATCCAGCGTTGTGGTTCTGTCATTGGATTTTTTATTAGTCAAAATCCCGCAATTACGTAAATTCTCAAGTTCTTTTGTTTTGTCTGCCGGAACCTTTTGCAGAATTGCGTTGTATTGTTTTTGTTCCTTTTCGCTTAATTCTTTTTTTACAAGTGTGAACGAATCTGCAGGTTGCAGCCCGAACGGATATTGCAACGAAAGGTTAACCATTTGGGGTTTTACGTCGCTTGTGATATAATTCTTTTGTAAGATGTTCGGTATATAAAGGGACATTTTACACACTCCGTAATCTTATAATATATAAAAAGTTTTTATTTTGCCATATAGTTTGGATATATTTACGAGGGATTTTGAAAAAGATAAAACCGCTTACAACTGAACAAATTTTAATCTCGATTGATAGGCTTACAAGGTTTAAAGAGCCTGAAAAACGTTATATGCGCGTGTTCGGTGATATTATTACCTCAAATCTTATTGAACCTAAATATAAAAAAACTGATATTGAAAATCTTGATTATAAATTGATTACTGATTTGGCTGTTGAAATAATTAATTCATCGCTCCGCAGTTTAGGGCTGGAACCGGTTGAAGATTATTCCATTAACCAGCAGATTTTGGATTATGAAAAATCAATTTTTGACTTGACTGAAAGGCAAGAGGTCTTTCTTAAAAATAAAATTAATTACGCTGCGGCTGTACAACTAATTCCTGATGAGGCGGTATTCAATTTGCGTTGGCTGAAATCACTTGCAACATCAACGTGTTGCGCTAAAAACCGTAAAGCAAATCTTTATCCGGTTGAAAAAGTTCTACTCGTTGAGGGAATTACAGAAGAAATCCTTTTGCCAGAGTTCGCTAAGCTTCTGGGATATGAATTTAAGAAAAACGGGGTGTTTGTAATTTCTGCAGGTGGTAAAAATCAGGTAGTAAAATACTTTTATCGTTTCGCCCAATGCCTTAAAATTCCTATTTTTGTACTTCTTGACAGCGATGCGGAAGAAAATTATGCACAAATTAAACCGCGTTTGCGTGAGGGGGATTTTGTACACGTGATTTCCAAAGGCGAATTTGAAGACATTTTGCCAAAATCATTAATAAAAAAGACCATTAATTACGAAACGGAATATATTTCAATGGGCGATACTGCTACACTTGAAAGCTCGGCATCCACAGTTGAATTTTTAGAAGAGTTTTTTAGAACCCGCGGTATGCACGAGTTTAAAAAAGCAGAATTTGCTTCCTTTGTTCGTGAAAATATCGCAGGCATTGAAGACATTTCTCCTGAAATTAAAGAGATTATTGGTTGTCTGTCTTCCTGTAATCGTGTTTTGTAGTAAGAATTGCCTCCACATTATTGCCGTCTTGCGGAATGCTGAAAAAACGTCATAATGTTTCTAAATAAGGAGGAAAGATTATGTCAGACAAATTAGTCCATGTAAAAGCTTACACAAAAGATGATGGTACAAAAGTAAAAGAACACTACCGCGGCGGAGAACAGTCGTTACAAGATAATGAGACAGCCCCTTTACTTGTGGGTGGCGTTAGTGAAGATGTTTATTATCTATCAGGAACGGATAATGAGTTGCCAGAAGCTGGGTCGCGGTTTTTAGACGCAGTTCAGGCTGTGCTAACAGTTGCTCAAATGTCTTCAACTATAGTCACAGCTGGCATGAATCTTGTATCAGAACTAAAATCTTCTAATGATCCTCAAGTTGGTGTTCAACTGGAAGATTTAGTTAGTCAACTGCGTGAAGTGCATAATGTATCGTTATCCGCAGAGCAAGCAACGTTAGAGAAATTGTCTACCACAACGAATCAGCGTGAATATAAAGAGCTTTATGATACCTATATTTCACAGCGCGAGTCAAACCGTTCGACAGGTACCCTGATAAACCGAATTGCGTATTCGGCGGAACACGGAAATTACGACGATGTGGAAAAAGGTCTAAAAGAATATGAAAGGATTCAAGCTGATTCTTCTGAAAAAGTTCGCGAGCGCGCAAGTTTGAATATGCAACCGAATTATTTGAAGTTTGAAGAACAAGCGATACCAGAATCTTATCCTTCTACTTCTGAAAATATTGGTAATTTAGTAAGACATACTGTAGTTCCGAATGTGAAAAAACAGGTAATTGGCGGTGCTATGAATGTTGTGGATGCATTTGGTGGGCGGGATGCGAATATGCTATGGAAAATCGCAACAGATGATGTCAGAGGCTATAAAGATTATGTAGAACAAAATGGATATTTTGTAGATAGTATATCAGATTTGTCATTTGATTTTAAAGATACAGTTAGAGCCAAAGTAAAACAACAATTAGGAGTTGATGATTTAAGAGGCTTGATTTTATATCCTGATAGTACCTTAGCGCAAAGTATTATAAGTAGTTCTGAGTATCAAGATTTCATACGGAAGTCTATGAATAAGCTTCAAACTGGTGAGGTCGTTTCTGGAAGTGTTCGATATCCTTCAGCAAAGGAATCTTTAAATTTGGGTATGGCATTGGGACGTGCAGATATATTAGATACTTATATCAATAAAAATGGTGATATAATATCATTTGTATTAGATACCTATGATTTTAATAAGGGGGAAAGTTTGCCTATTGAAGTTGCCCGCAACGTGCAGGAACATGGATTGTTAAAAGCTTTTTATTCAATAACAATAATATTGGTACCAAAAGAACAATGGTTAAGCTGGATGGTTAACTGAAAATATATATGTACCAAGTGATATAATCGCAACAACTGAACATATAATACAAATAATGTTAATTATGTTCAGTTTTTTGTTCTGTGGTAGTTTTATTAACGCATAGGTTGAATTAAGAAATATAAAGTTTCCAATAATAAATGTGATAATGTAACTTTTAACTACTTCAATAGGGCTGGTTACTTCTCCTGCAAAAATGGAAATTGCGAAAAATACTGATATTATTCCTATTAATATAAAGAGCCATAATATGTATTCTAAAATTCCAAATGTAAATGCCCATTTATGTATTGTAGGAATAGTTGAAGTTTTGGAAACATCTTCTTTAAGTTGTTTTAAAAAATTTTTTGTATCTTTTATGTTTTTGATTAAAAAAGTAAAAAGTCCAATCTGTAATGATATTGTTATAATATTAAAAATAATAAAAGTAATTGAAGTAAGTGGATCTTTATTGTGTGGGTTTAATAGGAAACAAAACGTTGCAAGCAGACCAAATGGCATCCATATAATAAGCAAAATCCATTCAGCGATTAATTCAATTTTGAGAATATGCTTGTTCATATTCCCACTATAGTCCAAGTGGCCAATAAAGTACAGTAGCCAAATGGCTAGGTTGCGTGACTAAACAAGTATTTTAATGCCATATATGTTTTGCAACGCGAGTCAAACCGTTCGACAGGTTCCCTAATAAATCGAATCGCGTATTCGGCGGAACACGGAAATTACGACGATGTGGAAAAAGGTCTAAAAGAATATGAAAGGATTCAAGCTGATTCTTCTGAAAAAGTTCGCGAGCGCGCAAGTTTGAATATGCAACCGAATTATTTTCAAGTTGAGGACTATCCTGAACCTCAGTATGTAACACCTCCTAAAAGTTGGAATGATGCACTGGGAAGTATTTGGCCTAATGATCCAGAAAAACGTAAAGTGGCTATTGATCGTACAATGAATGTTGTTGGTGTTTTGGGAAATGAAGATGCCAATATGTTTTGGAAAGTTGGGCTTAATAATGTTAATGCCTATCAAGATTATGTCAAGCGTAATGGTTATTTTGTTGAAAGTATTTCGGATTTACCTTTTGGTTTTAAAGATACTGTTAGAAACAAAGTAAAACAACAATTGCATGTTGATGATGTAAAGGGATTGGTTTTAAGAGCGGATAGTACTTTATCTGATAAGATTATTAGAAGTATGAAATTTAAGGATTTTATTTTAAAATCAAAGAAGAAACTTTTGAATGGAGAAGTCGTTTCTGGTAGTATACGTTATTTGAAAAATAAAGAATCTAATTTGTGGGCAACATTTGGAAAAGCGGATATCCTCGATACTTATATAACAAAAAATGGTGATATCGTTTCATTTATTCTTGACACATACGATTTCAATCCAGACGAGGCTGGCTATATTGAGTGGGGGTATTCTATACAAAAAGCGGGCCTATTAAAAGGTTTTTATTCGATTACAGTGCTAATTGTTCCGAGAGAAGAATGGGTAAATTGGTAGATTATGTACAAAGTAAATTTACAGTAATTAATGTAATAAAATATAAAATTATCAATATCGAGCATGCTAAGCAAATTATGTTTAGTATGCTCAATTTTTTCTTTGTTAATAATTTTCTTAGGGCTGGTAATGTATTTATTAATGTAAATGTTCCGCCAAAAGCTACAGAAAAATATATAAGGAGTGGGATAGTACAATCCTCTAATGTTTTATCGTATGATATTCCCAAAAAAGAAAGCCCTGTTATTATGGGGAATATAAAAACTATAAAAGCCAGGATAAAAATATTTGTAAAAGCGAATAATACTATTTTATATTTTGGGATTACATCAACATGTTCGTTTATAGCTGAGTTACAAGCTTGGGTTTTCATAATATTAACGATTATATTAATTAAGATAAAAGTATATAGAATTGATGTTATAGTGTAAATGATGCGGACTTGATTTGAAAAATTTTTGGGGAGATTTTCTAAGCCTGCCATTACGGCAAATACTAACGTAAACAAGTTGATAGTTAGCCAAATAATAAGCAAAATCCATTCAGCGATTAATTCAATTTTGAGAATATGCTTGTTCATATTCCCACTATAGTCCAAGTGGCCAATAAAGTACAGTAGCCAAATGGCTAGGTCATTTTACCTGCATTATGTTACTCGTTAGCTCTTTTGTCGGATTGTCTTTTGAGTATACCTTGAATTCGTATAGGCCTTTTTCGTTAAACACAAAATAGTCCGTGTAATAATATTGTTGTTCGTCTTTGAGTTTTATTGTTTTGCCGTAAACAAGTTTATAACCATAACGCATTTCTTTGTTGTCGCGTTTAAAAACCTGTATATAAAGCTGGCGTGTGACGATTGGTTTTGGGAGTGTTACCACGTAATAAACCCGTTCACCGGTTTTAAATACATAATCTGCATCCAATACATTTTCAGGCGTAATCTCCTGACGATTAAAGACTATGTAGGATTTCTCCTGACAGCCTGCGCCAAGTAATGATATTGAAAGTAATACGAATAACAGACCTTTTTTCATCATTGTAATACATTTAATTTTTCTCTAACAATGCCCATAGTGTTGCTATCGTCGCTGTATTGCAGGAATGATTGGTAATTTTTGATGGCTTCTTTCACATTGTTTTGTGATTCGTAAGCGATTCCGAGTGCGAAGTAAGCGTATGAATATGTCGGGTCTATGTCGACAACTTTTTTGAACGCTTTTATCGCTTCGTCTGTGTTCTTTTCTTCCGCGTTAACAAGGCCGAGGTTGAACCACGCATCTGCGTAGTTGATATCGGTTAAAATTGCTTTTTTGTAGTATGAACCGGCATTTTTATTATCTTTTTGTGCTCTGTAAACGTTACCGATTTTTAGCAAAGTTTTTTCATCTGTAGGGTTAAGGTTGAGGGCTTCTTTGTAAGTTGTTAGCGCAAGATCGTATTCTTTGTTTTTGTAATTTTTGTCCGCACTGCCGAGAAGTTTCTGATATTGTTTGTCAACTTCTGTTTTTGGAGCGTTTTCATCTTCAAACGTTACTGTTACGATTGAGATGTTGTCGTCTGCAGAACCTGTTTCGAGCGGTGCAATTTCTTCCACTTTTGGCTCAAGTTCTTTGTTGTAGGCTTCTGTGATGAAATCAGCGTATTCACTGCTGTATTCAAGATTTGACGGGCTTAATGAAATCGCTTTTTCATAGAACTCGCCTGCTTTAGCGGTATCTTCCTGTGCACGGTAAATTCTTGCCATCATATATAGCGGATACCCGTTTTGTTTGTCGACTTCTGCCGCTTTTTCAAAGTATGGAAGCGCTTTGTTGAAATCGTTTTCGACATAATAGATTTTTGCCTGTGTAAGAAGTGCTGCAGAAAGATTACGCGTAACTTCGTCATTCGGTTTAACTTTGAGTAACTCAAGGTATAAATCAATTGCCGGCGGGTATTTTTCCCAGGCGTGCAGCGCTAAGGCTTTGTTAAGTTTCAGGTCGTAATTGTCGGATTCTGTCAGGAGAATTTCGTTATAGCCCTGAATAGCTTTTTCATAATTCTTTTGAATATGGTATGATTCGGCGAGTGCTTTTTTCATATCAAGATCGCTGGTGTTTTTTGCAAGTGCCATTTCAAAGTTTTTGACAGCATCGTCGATTTGATTTTCACGTTTTAAGACCATACCGAGATTTTTGTATGCATAACCGTTGTCAGGATACTTTTCAATATATAGCTTATATTGTTTAATTGCTTCCTCGTTTTGCTGCATATCAGCAAGCAAATTTGCGTAATCAAAACGGATTACGTTAAGCGCGGGTTCCTGTTCGAAGATTGCAACATATTGCGTTAATGCTTTTTCATTTTCTTCCATTGCCTGATAGCAAAGCGCTAAAGTTACACGGCAAGAAAGATTCATAGGGTTTTTGTCGAGTTCTTTTAGTAGAAATTCAACGGATTTTTTGTATTCTTTTGTTTTATAAAGCGCAATACCGTAGTTGCCGTAGCTGTTGAAATCATCAGGATTTTTTTTGTAGAGTGCAGCAAATTCGGTTATCGCTTTGTTTACGTCATTTTCAAGCAGGTAGGAATTAGCAAGATTTTCTCTTGCTTCAAAGTGTTCAGGGTATATGCTTAAAAAGTATTCGTAATTTTTGATTGCTGGTTTAAATTCTTTACTCATATACTGCGCGTTGGCGATGTTGAGGTAATTGAATTTGTAGTCAGGGAAGATTTTTTGAGCTTGTTCGTAGTATAAGAGTGCGTCTTTGTACTCACCTTTGTTTTCGTAAATTCCGCCGATACTTATATATATAAAAGCGTCAGTCGGTTTAAGTTCAAGGGCTTTTTTGTAGGCTTTAAGTGCGGTGTCATAATCTTGTGTGTCCGCGTATAGCCCTGCAAGTTTTGTATAAAGCATAGATTCTTGCGGGCTGATGGAAATAGCCTGTAATAGCGCTTGAATGGCGTCGGTATATTCTTCTTTATATTCTAACGAGCAGGCTTTTTGATAAAGAGTGTTTGCTTCCGGTGACATACTGGCGAAAGCTGCATTGCTATTTAACATTACTAATAACATGGCCGATATGAGTAAACGCTTGTTCGTAATAACCTCCTGAGAGTGAATAACTCTGTCTTCCCTATGTTTAACATTCTAGCAGAAAACCGAAAATTTGACAATATTAAATAGCAGGTCGAAATTGTTACAAAAGTTTACATCTTGAAAGCCAAATATAGCGCAACTTTTTAGTTTTACATGTTTTATACCACTAGCAAAGTTTGTACTTGTATGGTATAATGTGCTGTGTGAAGGCTAACGTGGAAGGAGTTACAAAATGGGAACTACCGAAACAACTGAAACCAAAAAGGTTAACAAATCTAAATTCAACGATGAATTTGAAAACTACTTGAAAAAACAATGCTTGAAAACAACATTCAACGGTTCTGAACTGGAAACATTTTCTTGGTACCGTAAGGTGTTAGGTTTAGCGTAAAAAGGCAATGCATTCTAAGGTCTAAGATAAGTCGTTTTGAAAAGCACCCCGAGGGGTGTTTTTTTATTTTGTCATCCTGAACTTGATTCAGGATCTGTCCAATACTAAAATTATATCCGTGACGTTGGTTAGATTTCGGATTAGATCCGGCATGACAATGGGTTATAGCTGAAAATTATTCAAAACGCCTAAATCTATATCAAGGGCTTTGCCGATGTTGTAATAATTCAAAATTTTTAGGTTTACATTTCCGCTTTCTATTGACGCGATACTATTTTTACTTAAACCAACCAACGCGCCTAATTGTTCTTGCGTAAGTCCTTTTTTATCGCGAGCGTATTTTATGATATGCGCTATTTTTAATAAAACTTCTTCTTTCATTGTATTTTATTATATTATGTTGACAATTTTTCATCAACCATGTATAATTGTATTAATCAAGGTAAACTTGTAAAAAATAAGGCAGAGGAGGAAACATGGAAAACGAATATTTAGATGACAATATAGATAGATGCTTGGCAACTATTTCTGAAACATTATATAATTTTCAAGATGAAATTGTTAATATGCACAAGATGGTTGAGTTGATAACATTTTCACGCGGAATTCAGGATAGAAAAACAAAACCCGCAGATTAAAATCCACGGGTCTATACCAAGTCTAGTCGCTCGCGCTGACTTGCAATTACTTACTAAATCCCTCTTGATGAAATCTCATCATATTTGCAAGGTGCCATTGCTTTTCTTTGACGTCTTGAATATGACTTTTGATTTCTTCAAGTTCTGACAACAGAGTTGCCATATCTTTATTCTGTCTTACGTACGGAACTTCGTTTTCGGTTTCCATCCACGCAGGTGTTAGACAAAGATTTTCGAACAATTCCTTTTCGTTCACATTTACCTCCATGAGACTGTGTCATCGCATTTAATCCTAATCAAACTTTTTTTCGGAAATGAATGCGTGAAACATGTCCACTAAATCAAACTTACCGTATTTAAAAGCAACAGGCGCTTTTGTGTAAGCTTCGTTTTCTAAATCCTGAATGGCTTTTACCTCTCTGTAGGCTGCTGAGTCAAAGTCAAAGCTTGTCATTTCCCCGTAATCTAACATCAGGTCTTCCATGTTTAAAACTTTTTTGTCTGTCATTTCTAACACTCCTTATTTACCTGAGTTAAGTGTCGGCGTTTGGAGTGGAAAACTTTAGGAAATTTCTTATATTCGTTACAATGTTTAACAATTGTCCATGACCTTTGGATTGATGATGTTTCATGCAAAATGATGTTCTGTCAATGATTTAAGCCTTCATTTTTTACGTTAATTCATTAAATTTTCTTCATTAACTTTGTAAATATTTTTTTTGTCCACTTGTTTCAAAGGGCATGGGCAATTGTAACAAAATTTGCTGGTTTTGTTACTTGATAAACGTGTTACTAAGTTTTAGATTACATGGTGTTGAGAGATTTAAGGAAAGTATGAAAGAAATAGAGGTGATGGCGAAGTAAAAACTTGGGAGATGAAACGGTGAGGAGAATTCGGAAATAGATTGACAAGTTTAAAAAAGAAGTAATTTAGGTGAATACAATAATTGATTAGGGATTTTCTTTAAATATTTATGTGTGAATTAGAAAGTAAAAAGATTATAGGTTTGATGTCGGGGACATCGTGTGATAGTATTGATGCAGGTTTATGTATTGTTAATCCGGATTTAAGCTGTGAGTTGATTGCGGGGATAAATTATAAATATCCGGTTCATATTAGAGAAAAAATTTTTCAGGCGTTTAGAGGCGAAAGTTCAATCAAGGATATTTGCCAGATGAACTTTGCTATTGGGGAGTGTTTTGCGAATGCTTGTAATGTATTGATTTCAGAGCATGGGAAGCCTGATTTGATTGCAAGCCACGGTCAGACTGTGTTTCACAGTCCTAAAGAGGAGAAGTTGGACGGGGTGTCTTTAAAAAGTACGCTCCAAATCGGGGAGAGTTCTGTTATTGCTGAGAGAACAGGATGTATGGTCATATCAAATTTTAGAGAGGCTGATATTGCAGCAGGCGGTGAGGGAGCGCCGCTTGTTTGCTTTGCCGATGAAAAATGGTTTAAGCCTTTGCGGAAAAATGTTCTTGTGCAGAATATCGGCGGTATTTCAAATGTGACTGTAGTTTCACGAGAGGGTGATACTTTTGGATTTGATACAGGCCTTGGAAATATTATGATTGATTACTGCATGAATAAGTTTTTTAACCTTCCTTATGACGAGGATGGGAAAGCCGCACATGAGGGGATAGTTGATGACGGGTGGTTGAATTTATTGTTGCAGGACGATTATTATTTGAAAGAGCCGCCTAAAACGACAGGAAGAGAATATTTTTCAAACTTTTATATTGAAAACGCGCTTAGATATGCGCCGCAGGATAAAAAAGACATTATTGCAACCGCAACGGCTTTGACTGCGCGCACTATTGTGGACGCTTACGAAAGATTTATTTTCCCGAACATGAGCGTAGATGAAGTAATTATTGGCGGCGGCGGGGCTTATAACCCTGAACTTATGCGTTTAATAAGGAAATATCTTCCGGCTGAAGTTGAACTTAAAACACATGAAGATTACAAAATTTCTAATAATTTCAAAGAAGTAATGGCGTTTGCGCTATTGGGTTACTGTAAATATTATGGAATTCCGTCGAATTTACCGAGTTGCACCGGCGCAAAGAAAAGGGTCGTCTTAGGTAAGATAAGTTAATTATTAATAAATGTAACAATACTAAAATAGCCTGAAATCCGTTGATTTCAAAACTCTTTATATATTAGAGAGCAAAAATTAACGGAGAGCTTTACCCGATGAGTTTTAGTATTGATATAAATTCGGCTAACGGTGCGAATTATATACGTCCTAAGAAAGGCGCAGGTCAAAACCCTGCGGCGGTAAAGACTCCTGTTGACATGACCAAAAACGGTTCTGTTTTTAATGACCCTAATATTTTTTCTGCAGAACCTACGCAAACTTCACCATCTATAACGACAGTTAGACGTCAACCTCAACAAGGCACACAAAAAGGTGGAAGCAGTATTTTCAACGGTCAAATGAACTTTGTGTCAGGTGGTAATAGCGGTTCAGGTTCTCCAAGTGGAATTAATTCTCTTACTGCCGGTGTTGATCCGTCTATTATGGGCGGTAAGGAGTCTGCAGGTAACGATGATTTAGGAATCGGACGTGACGCCGGAAAAGGCCGTGAAGCTGCAAAGGCTTTAAAAGAGCAAACTTCAGATTTAAAAAACGGTATTCATGATATTGAAAGTCGTGAGGATGATGCTAAAAATATAGGTAAGAAAGGTAAAAAATTACAGGCATCAATAAAGAAAACTGATGAAAAATTTAAAGAAAAAGAAGCAAAACAAAAAGCTGAGTTTCAAAAATTAGAAGATGAACGTCGTGCGGTTATGCAGGAAATGGATGATGCTAATAAATCTATTGAAGATTATTCAAGAGAATTAGAAGCAGAACTTGAAGCGGGCTCAGGTAACTTTGAAAGAATCGCCACATTAAGAAGTGCAATCCGTGAAAAAAGCTCTACAATCACGATTGGTCAGTCTAAAGTTAACGTAATTGGTCGTTCTTCAAAAGCTTTAGTTAACGAAATGACCCGTACGTCTAAAACTTATATTAAAACAAACAAAACACATCAGAAAAATTTAGATAAAAACCAACAAAAACTTGAAAAAACGCTTGAAGTTGCGGCAGAAATCGAAGGCATTTCATCAATAGTTGAAACAACCGGTGCGATTATCGAAAATTTGGGCCGTGTGTTTAAAGCTTGTGCCGGTATTCCAGTTGTTGGGGCCGCATTGGCTGCAGCAGGTACCGTAATGCAACCAATAGGCGCAACAGGTAAAGCTGTTGGACAATGGGGTAAAACTGCCGCACAAATTACACAAACCGTAGCTTATGCATCTGCCGGCATGGTTCAACAAGCATTTATGTCGGCTGCTAGCGCACTTCAAACAGGTTCTCAGGCATTTTCATCTTCTAAAGCTGCTGTCGCGGGCTTCAAAAACCTTGGCAGTGAACTTGATGCAGTGACGAGTCAATCTGAAAATGTCAAGGCTAAGGGTGATGCAGTTGCAAATAAGTCAGAAAATGTTGAAAGTACAGGCGAAGCCGGTGAAACGGATGGAACGCCATCAACTGATGGAACAACCGGAACTGATAATGTAGAAAATCCCGATAAGACGACTCAAACGGATGGTACTGATTCGACAAAGGGTGCCGAAGGTACAGATGCGACTGATGGAACTAAAGATACAAAAGGCGCTGATGGTAAAACCGGTACTGAGAAGACAACTGGAGACGCGAAGACTGATGGTGCGGACGCGAAAAAAGCTGATGCTGCAGCAGCTAAGAAAACTGAAGCCAAGGTTAAATCGAAAATTAAGCAAACTCTATTACAAGATGGAATGGCCGTTGTTGGCCAAGCCTTAACAGTAGCCGCTTCCATCTGTGCTATGACTGCAAGCAATTCTGCAAAATCCGGAAAAGGTCATCAACATAGTGATTTCCAAATCTCAGCCCGTGCGCAAAAAATCGTTGCTCAAACTATGAGTAAAATGGGTTATAGTGGCCCTGGCAGATTTACAGTTCGTACTAGATAATCTATGTTTGTTTGTGTTAAAATGTCCTTGTAATAATGAGGATATTTTATGAGATTATTTAATTCATTCACAAACCAGATTGAAGAGTTTAAACCTATTGAAGAAAATAAAGTTAAGATGTATGTTTGCGGGCCGACCGTTTATGATTTTGCGCACCTTGGACATGCGCGTTGTTATATTACGTGGGATGTGCTTTACAGATATTTGAAGTTCAAGGGTTATGACGTTACATATTGCCGTAACGTTACGGATGTGGATGATAAAATTCTCAAGAAAGCCGAAAAAGAGGGCAAGACACCTGAGGAAGTTTCTACGTACTGGTACAAAGCTTTTGCGGAAAGTATGAAGAAACTCAATACTCTTAAACCCGACATTGAACCTTTTGCCACCAAAACGCTTGGCGAAATGATTTCCATCGCTAAAGATTTGATTAATAAAGGCTATGCTTATGAAGCGAATGGGGATGTTTATTTTCGTGTTAAGAAATTCCCTCAATACGGAATGCTTTCTAAACAGCCGATTGACCAGCTTGAAAGCGGTGCGCGCGTTGAAGTTGGTGATGTAAAAGAAGATGCACTTGATTTTGCGCTCTGGAAGAAAGATGAGAAGTTCGGTTATAATTCTCCGTGGGGCGTTGGCCGTCCGGGGTGGCACATTGAATGCTCTGCGATGAGTCGTAAATATTTGGGCAAAACTATTGATATTCACGCTGGGGGAGCGGATTTGATTTTCCCTCACCACGAGAACGAAATCGCGCAATCTGAATGTGCAAACGGTTGTAAGTTCGTAAACTACTGGCTTCACAACGGTTTTGTTACTATCAATAAGGAAAAAATGTCAAAATCTTTGGGCAACTTCCTCACGATTGATGATATGTTGAAGAATTACGACGCGAATACAATTCGTTTCTTTATTCTTACAAACCACTACCGTATGCCTGTTGAGTTTTCAGATGAAGCTTTGTCAGCAGCGCAAAGCGGTGTAAAAAGAATGCTTAACGCGAAACAAACTAAAATTAACGACGAACTCAGACTTGAAGAAACGCCTGAATATAAAGCGTTTGTCGAGGCAATGGATGAAGATTTGAATACATCTAAAGCACTTGCGGTTCTGTTTGACCTTGCAACACGTGCGAATAAAGATGAAGAAAACGCGTTTACAATCCTGTTCAAACTTGCAAGTGTTCTAGGTTTTAGCTTTGAAAAAGCAAAATTAAGTGATGAAGAACTTACTGAGGCTCTGAAGGTTGTCGGTGAAAAACTTGGCCGTGAATTTGCTTCTATGGACGATTTGATTGCATATCGTAAAGAGGCGCGTGACGCTAAAAATTGGCCTGTTGCCGATGCTATTCGACTTGCGCTTGATGAAGTAAATATTGTGCTGAAAGATTCCAAGGATGGTACGGTTTGGGAAGTAAAATAGGTAAAATTTTAACCGCTTCCCTGCTTGCTGGCGTTTTGGGTTTGAGCGCAAATGCTTATCAAATCCCTGAAAAAACTTTGCAGATAGCGCGCGAACGGATGGTTCAGGCTGTTGAAAAGCAGGGGCCGTCGTCTGAAGTTATTCGGGTTGGAATAGGAAATCAGGCGTTCAATTCGTATAATTATAAAGATATTTCGGTTTATGGTACCGATTCTGTCGGAATTTATGACGGAAATAAATTTATTACGACCGTCGGCGCAAACTCTTTGATAAATGTGCGTTTGAGTGCAAAAGGAATGTTTGAAATTTATTCTGGTTCGAGGCTTCTGGAAGAAGTTTCAGGGCCGGTGCATTTTGTTTGCGATAACGGACTTCTCGGCGTTTCAGGTTTGAAGCGTGCCGGAAAACCTGCACTTTATCACGGAGCTTTTGAGATTGTGAAGAGCGCGACATCAGGATTTTTCAACCTTGTTAATATGATTGAGGTTGAAGAATATTTGAAAGGTGTTGTGCCGAACGAAATGCCTATTCGCTTCGGGCTTGAAGCTTTGAAAGCGCAGAGTGTAACGGCAAGAAACTATGTTCTTTCACCGCGTGTTAAAGCCTCACCGAATTATGATGTAGTGGATTCTGTCGCAAGTCAAGTATATTACGGCGCGAATACGGAAAAAGATATTGCAACCCGTGCGGTTCAAGAAACCGAGGGGATTGTGGCGCTTTACGGCTGGGATTTGATTCTGGCGCAATATAGTTCAACTGCAGGCGGATACACAGAAGATTTTTTATACGTGTTTTCTGACCCGAAAACAAAAGCGTTCCCGTCAGTTGTAAAACCGTACTTAATTGGTAAACCTGATATTCCGGATCAACCGTCGCTGGAAAACGAAGAGGACGCGCTAAAATTCTACAGTACAACACCTGATTCATTTGACCTGAAATCCCCATATTACCGTTGGACTCGTGAGTGGACTGTCGATGAACTTAAAGCCAATCTTGAAATGACTTTGCCTGTGCAGAGTTTGACCGGTTTTGTGACCCCTGAATTTTTGAAGGGCGAAAAACTTGGCGAAATCGAGAATATTGTTGTTAAACAACGCGGGAAATCAGGGAAAATTATCGAACTTGTAATTTATACGAATAAAAAACATTATCATTTGTATAAGGAACTTGTTATCCGACGCGCGTTCACGAAAAATGGAAAAGCATTGCCGTCAGCGAATGTGGTTTTTGTGCCGACATACGGTGAGAATGGTAAGCTCATTTCTATCAAGGCATATGGCGGCGGCTACGGACACGGGGTTGGAATGAGCCAGTTTGGCGCAGGGTTCATGGCGCAGGAACTCGGAAAATCTTACGAGGATATTCTTTTCCGTTATTATACTGATATTGTTCTTGCGACAAAACCGATTTCGCTCTCGAAAGATAATAACTTTGTGGCACAAAGTTTTTACGCTAAAAATGATAAGGTTTTTCTTGTTGTAGATAACAAGGATAAAGTTGCAAATATTATTCTGAATATCAACGGAAAAGACAGAATTTTTCCGCTGCAAAGCCATATCATAGGGGAGTCGATTAACCGTATTGATATCACAAAGCACCTCAAAGTGGGGAAAAATAAAGTGGTTTTTGTCTATTCTGACGAAGAAAGCAAGTTAAAAGGTAAGGAATTAAGATTATATATTGAGGTAGCAAATAGCGATGGAAGAAACTAAAAAGGATTTTTCGACCGGAGTATTGAAAGCAGCGTGGCTCATTGCGCTGGTAACGATTTTTAGTAAATTAATCGGCTTTATCCGTGATATTGTGATTGCGAACTGCTATGGAACTTCACTCGTTTCAGACGCTTATTTTTATGCATATCAAATTCCTGCACTTGCGATAATCTTGCTTGGCGGAGTAGGCGGGCCTTTCCACAGCGCAACTGTTGCGGTTTTTTCGAAAATCATTCCTGATTTTAACGAAAAGCCGTCCGAAAGGGTAAATAAATTATATAGTACATTTATAACTGTAAGCTTGATTGCTTTTACGATATTGGGCGTGCTGTTTTTTGTCTTTGCCGACAAAATTATGGCGCTGATTGTGTCGGAGGGTAATCCTGAATTAATTTCGCTTGCGGCAGAACATTTGCGGATTATGACGCCTGTCTTTATTATCGGCGGAATAATCGGGATTTATTACGGAATTTTGATTACTTATAAGAAATTTATGCTGCCGAACTTTTCACCGATTTTGATGAGTTTGGCGATAATTATAATGATTACGCTTGTAAAAAATGATACATCAGGCATTGTTCTTGCGTGGGCAACGACAATCGGCGCGGTAGCGCAGTTTTTACTCCAGTTTCCCCAGATTAGAAAACTCGGGTTTAAATTTAAGCCGAACCTTGAAATAAAAGGCAACACAGAATTTAAAAACCTTATGGAACTTCTTTTTCCTGCGGCATTGAGTTCAACTGTCGGTCAGCTTCACGTTTATGTTGATATGTTCTTTGCGTCTTGCCTCATGGCGGGTGCGTGGACGGCAATCGGGTATGCTAACAGAATTTTTCAGTTCCCTGTCGGAATTCTTGTTACGGCGTTTTTGGTACCGCTTTTCCCGATTTTCTCAAGACTTGTGGCTGAGAAAGATTTTGACGGGATAAGAAATTATTTCAATAAAGGCGTCGGAGTGCTTTTCTTCTGTTCAATTCCAATTATCATCGGGATTTTGACGGTTGGCGAGGACTGCATAAGACTTGTTTTTGAACGCGGAACATTCGACGCTTCTTCAACAAAAATGGTTACAGAAGCCCTGATTTTCCTATCACTTGTAATCGTACCGTATGTTTTTCGCGACTCGATTACACGTGTTTATTATGCGTTTAATGATTCTAAAACACCGTTTATTGTCGCGTTTTCTTCAATTGTCTTGAAGTATCTTGCAAACTTCCTGTTTATAAACATTCTTGGAATGCAAATCAGCGGGATTACATTATCACACGCGGTTGTAACCTGCTTCAACGCAGTTCTTCTGGGCTGGTTAATCAGAAAGAAAATCGATTTACAGTTCGGACGTCTGTGGAAAAATTCCTGGAAAATGATTTTATCAGGCCTTGTTTCGTTCGTGGCATGCCTTGGCGTTGTAATGCTTTTCCACGGCGATACAAAGTTGATTTTGGCGCTGAAAGTTGTGGCTGTTTCGCTTGTCTGCCTTGCAACTTACGTTGGCGCAAACTTATTATTGAAAATGGAATACTGCGAAATACTTTTCGACCGCTTGAAAGGAAAACTCTATGCTAAAAAATAAAGATGAAATTATTGAAGTATTGAAAAACGATGGTGTAATTGCGTTTGTGACCGACACGGTCTGGGGTTTGGGCTGTCTTCCAAGCAGTGAAAAAGCTGTGAAAAAGATTTACGAAATAAAAAAACGTGAAGCGCAAAAACCGCTGATTTTGATGTCAAACGAGGTTTTTCATCTTTTGAAACATGTTGAAGTAATCCCGAAAGTTGGGCAGCAGCTTATTAAAAAATATTTTCCCGGAGCGCTCACGATTGTGACGAAAAAACATGCGGCCTCAACGCCTGATTACCTTACTTCCGGCATGGAAACTGTCGGCATTAGAGTGCCAAATAACGATGTTTTTCGTGAAATTTGCGAAATTACGCCGGATCATGTTCTTGCGACGACGAGTGCGAACTTATCGCACCAGCCGAGCGCTAAGAGTTATGAACAGGCACTGGAAAACATGTCAGGGCTGGCGGATTTGGTGATAGAGGATTACGGCTGCGAATGCGCGGGACTGGAGTCCACAGTCGTTGGAATTTTGGATGATGAAAACTACAAAATCTTCCGCCAGGGGGCGGTCGAAATTACCGTTTAATACATCTGACTTCGAGGTTGGAGCCATTATCATAAGCGTAAACGTGACCGGAGAGGGTATGGATTCCCCAGGTTCTGCCATTTGGCCCCGCTGAAACGATGGAACTTGACCACAGACGTTTTTCTTCGGAATTTGCTTCTTCTCCGCTTATCAGACTTCTGTTACAAAATACTGAAATAAGTTCTTCTATGTTTGGAATTCTGCTTTCTGCATCTTGTGCCTTACATAATGAAGATGCCTCGGCTTGTGGTTTTGTTCCTGCGCTTTTATTTAATGGCATTGGGGCGACTACCACAGAATCATTCGGGTAAAGCACTGTTATAAAACCAATATCTTTGCCGACGGTGTTTGGCCCTTTGTTTCCGTTCAAGTCGTATACAAAATTTGCACAAATTTTGGTCTGTGCATTGAACCATCTTGTACCATCTACTGCAATACTTGTTTCATTCAAACTGAATCTGCAGGCTGGAGAGTAATATGCGACGATGCTTTCCCCATTTTGTGTTTCAAATGCTGCAGCTTTTGTATCAATCTGGGAGTATGACCAAACGCTATGTGCAGAACCGTTAAGTTCAGGTGTGCCGTTAAACATACTGTTAAATTCCACTAATGTTTGCGGAAAATTGGAGAAAGCTATACTTCCGCTTAAAGCTGTAACTTTGTTTGGGATACCGCAGTTGCTTAAATGTTCATTGTCGCATATATTATTAATTTTTAAGACCTTAGAAAGCCCTGCGGTCAGGAAAGTTTCGGCGACATTATTAGGGTCACCATCCTCTAATATTCCAAATCCATTGATAGCCGGCATAAGTGCTATAGCCTGTGACATTCTGGCGTAAAGCGCTTTACGTTGAGTATTCCAAGTCCGCTCGTTGATGTTACCTGTTAGACTTGGTAACGTGATGGCCGCGACTACACCGATAATTGTAAGGGATAATAATATCTCTGCCATAGTAAATGCGTAACGTTGGTACTGCGACTCGCGTAAAACGCCACCGCTCGTGCTTGCACGCAAGAACGCGGTCTTCCGTGTCGCGCACTCGTCTCTCCACTTGCTATCGCAAGTTCCGTGGCTCTGCTCGCCTTGCCCCCCCCCCCCCACTTAACAGGGCCATATGACAAGGGTTTTCAGGTTTTAAATTTTTCATACTTTACAAAATCCTTTCTTGACGTTTTGTCATTATCTAAATATTGAAGTGCCACAGGCACATTCTTTCATTTGCTCTTATTTATTTTAAACTATGTTTGGATTGATGTCAATATTTTGCTTTCCAGTATGCTCTAAAGCTTTCAATATCTTCAAGTGTTTTGTCAAAATTTCCTTGAAAGCATATACATCTGTCGTCTAAGCATATATACGCAGATTCTTTTACATTTGTAACATCTGAGATAAATTCGTCTAAGCCATTTTCTATAATCCATTTTGAGGTGAGAAGTTTATTTCTTGTCGTAAAAATTTTTATTTCGTAATCGGCTTTGTTGAATGCGGCTAAAAACTCTTTGGCTCCCTTTTTTATTGGTGGAATGTAATTTTCATCAAAGTTTCCATTATATTCATTCAAGACACCATCAAGGTCTATAAGTAGTAGTTTTTTATACATTAATTCTCCAACTAGACTGTGAGTAACGATTTCTTATAATTAGACTATAAGTCTATACTATTTGTCAAGATATATTGGAAAATTATAAAATGGATATTTGGTTCAAGGTATTTTCTGATAATGTCAAAAAGTATAGAGTTGCTAAGAAGTTGAATAAAACAGCTCTTGCAACTTTGGTTGATTGCGATGTTTCTTATATTGGTAAAATTGAACGTGGTGAGAAATATCCAAATTTGAAAATGATTATTAAATTAGCAGTGGCTCTCGGTATAGAACCGAAAGATTTGTTTGAATAAAAAACGACCAATAATCTTATTGGTCGTTTTTATATTGCGATATAAAGTTTAAGCCTCATAAGGGAGGCGGTTGACCCCGCCCTTATGCGATTTCAATTGCGCCTACCGGGCAAGCTTCTGCTGCTTCTTTTACGCAATCAACGTTTGCTGCAACTGCGTCTTCTTTTACTGTTGCAACGCCATCTACTGAAAATACTGCTTCGCAAATTGATTCGCAAGCGCCGCAGCCTATGCAATTTTCGTTAATTTTTACTGACATGTTTTTTCTCCTTTTTCTTATTACGGCTTTTGACCGCACATGTATTATATAACAAATATTCTAGATTGTCATGTTGTTGTCCTGTTATTGTCATGCTGAACTTGTTTCAGCATCTGGCCAGCGTTAAATTCTGTCGGTATCGTTGGATAGATTCCGGCTCGGAGGCTGGAATGACATTAAAGAAGCCATTCTTTTACTATTCTAGCCACATTGTCAAAACCTACAAGGGTTCCGAGGGCTTTCGCTTCAATTCCTTTGTGATAAACCAGAAGAGGTACATATTCTCTTGTGTGGTCGGTGCCTTCGACACACGGGTCGCAACCGTGATCGGCCGTGATAATCAATAAATCTTCATCACTCATAGCGTCCATTATAGGTGTCAGGTAAGTGTCGATTTCTTCGATTGCCTTGCCGTAACCTTTTGCGTCGTTGCGGTGGCCGTAAAGCATATCCGTATCAACAAGGTTGGTGAAGATAAAACTTGCGAACGGATTTTCACTTGTATAATCTGCGTAAGCGATTTTTTTTAAATCCAGTTCTTTGTGCATTGCTTTGAGTGTCAATTCAAGCCCCTCTTTGTTTGAACCTGTATGAATAGCGTGTGTTATGCCGGCTTTTGCAAAAATATCTTCGATTTTGCCTATACCGATAACCTGTCCGCCTTTTGATTTGATTTCATCAAGAATTGTATTTTTCGGAATCATTGAGTAGTCGCGGCGGTCTTTTGAAATTCTGCTTGGTTTACCGTCTATGATTTTGTACGGTCTTGCGATTACGCGTGAAACATTCCAGTTGCCCTCGTCAAGAATTTTTCTTGCCGTGTCGCACCATGCGTAAAGGGTTTCGAGTGGAATAAAATCTGTGTCAACGGCGATTTGAAAGACGCTGTCTGCGCTGGTGTAGACAATCGGGAAACCTGTTTTATGGTGTTCGTCGTTTAGTTCTTCAATAATGGCCGTGCCGCTTGCGGGGCGGTTGGCAAGAATTCCGCCGCAATTTGTTTTTGCGACAAATTCGTCAACAAGTTCTTGCGGAAACCCGTTAGGGAATGTTGCAAAAGGTGCCGGAATTGTATATCCTGCGATTTCCCAGTGGCCTGTTGTAGTGTCTTTGCCTTTTGCATTTTCTTTCATCGTACCGTATTGTGCAATTGGCTTGTCAACACGTGAAATTCCTTGAAAATCCTGAATATTTCCAAGCCCCATTTTTTCAAGGTTTGGAACATTTAAGCCATTGTTGAATTCGCAAACATGTTTGAGTGTGTTGCATTCCGGAACGTCTTTAAAATCACGACAATCAGGCATCGCGCCGATACCCATTGAATCTATTACAATAACAATAGCTCTTTTCATACAATCTCCTTTTTTTAAATTATAGCAAGAGATTTTGGATGGCGGGCGATTGTAACGAAATGTAAAAATGGATTGCAAAATGCCCCAAACCCAGTGATAATGCCTGATAGGATAGGATAGGATAGGATAGCGTGGCGGGGCGCAATCTCTTTTTTCTCATGGTTTTTATATCCATGTAAGGGAAATCGATTTTAAATTACACGAGTAAAATGGGAATTAAAAGAAAGGATTTATTATGGGAAATACTATTTCAAAAGGGATTAATTTATTTAAACGTGCATTAGGGTTTGGGGCTAAAAAGTCAGTGCGACAGTTAATCGGTGAATCAAAAAACGGTATTAAGGTTTTTCGATACACTAAAGCGGACGGCACTCGGGTGACGGAATCTGTAAAAAATGGTCATCTCTATAAAACCGTAACTCAAGGACTAGCAAGAGATATCCAGGGTGGAGCAAAAGCTTCTCGTACAACTGTGTTAAATCATGAATCAGGTATTACAACAAAGATTGATAAAACAAAAAATGTTTTATTATCTCCAAAACAGTGCATATCTAGTTCTTCTTTCGGGGGTGAGGGATTTAGTACGCATGGTCGCTGTTGTGGTGATGGGGGAGAATACAATTTGCTTATCCCTAAAACAGCACGTTATGATATAACAACAATTTCCAGAAATGATTTTTCGCCTAATATAGTAAGTGAGGCGTGCTACGTCGTAGGAAAAGACGGAACCTATGGTTCTATTGCTCGGACTAATGGTGCTTTTAGAACAAATCAATTAATCAAACAATTTAATGTATAAATGCAAAAAGGCGGTCAATTGACCGCCTTTTCAATATAATTTTTCAACGCGCAAAGTGCGAGTTTGTATCCGTCAAAGCCAAGACCACAAATTTGCCCGATTGCGACCGGTGCAATGTATGAATGATGGCGGAATTCCTCGCGTTTATAAATATTTGTCAGGTGAACCTCAACGGTGGGAAGATTTACACCCGCAATTGCGTCACGAATTGCAATGCTTGTGTGCGTATAAGCACCGGCATTGATAACAATTCCATCAAAAACGCCTAAAGAAGAGTGAATTTTTTCTACAATTTCACCCTCTATATTACTCTGGAACATCTCCAAATCAATTCCTAAATCAAAGGAATAAGCGTACAAACATTTTTCTAAATCTTTAAGTGTTAGGGAACCGTATTTTTCAGGTTCTCTGACACCAAGTAAATTTAAGTTAACTCCGTTTATCACCAATAATTTCATGAAAAATCCTCATATAGAATTTACAAGGAAATTTTAACATGAATCATGATTATTTTGCAAATTCATCAACAAAAGCACTTTGAATGTTCAATGCTTTTAAAGGAGCTTCTGCATCGCCTTGTGCAGCATATCTTGCTTCAGCCATTTCGCCGATTTGCATAGCTTGCTCACAAAGTTGTGGATTGCTCATAAATTGTTGAACATCAGCGTTAATATTTCCCGCAAAATGAACTTGTGATTGACCGATTGCAGCTTGTGGCATATTCGCAAGGCTGTATTCGTTCATTTGTTGTTCGGAAACCTTAACGTCGCTTGAGGCTGGCTGATTTTGTGCTGACTCATTTGTCGCTTTCAGCGGTTGCACCGATTTTAAGTTTGGATTGATTTCTGTCATCGTTCTATCCTCATCCTCTGCTACTTGCACGCCAAAAATTATCCAATATTAGCGAGCATCGATTATATAAAACCCAAAACAAAATTTTTTTGCTAGTTTGTTAAGAAAAAATTACAAAAAATTTATAATCTCATTCTTATTTATCATTTTTCATGATATGATTTGCAATGTGAGACAGCATAGCCACGGGTTGACCTGCGGGAGCAGGGCAAGCAGGTGGCGAAGAACTGCTTTTCAAGTAATATACAGTAAACAAGAAAGTAATGCAACCTTATGAACAATTTTAATTTTCTGGCTAAGCTAAACCCTAATATGATTTTAAAGAATTTACCTATTGCCATTATTGTTACTGATTTGGATGGTAATATTTTGTGGTTAAATGAAAATACAGCGGCACTGTTTGAGTGTACCAAAAGTGCGATTAGAAAACATACGCTTGATGAACTTGTTATAAATGGGCTTGAAAGTGTCAGAAGTTCTATTGCAAAAGATGCACCTGTTGCAACTGCGGCTGTTTCTTTGACTGAACAGGAATTTTTTGTTGAGGTTAGTGCTTACGAACAGGATGAAAAATATTATATTACAATCAGCGATACTACTGCGATTACGAATTTCCTTTCTACTGCCGAAAAATCCGGTAAAATGAATAAGGATAAAAACCAGATGATTTATAAGATTGCAACAGAGTTGAAATCTCCTGTGCAGTCAATTCAAGGGTTTTCAAAGGCTCTTCTCGACGGGCTCGGCGGTGAATTGACCGACAAACAGGCTAAATATGCTGGGATTATCAGTAAAAATGCGGTGGATTACCTGTATTTCTTAGATAAATTTATTGAGTTTGCACAAACTGAATCGATGTGTGTGCCGCTTAATTTGCAGATTTTTGACGTTGTTAACTTTATTCAAAATATAATCAAGGCAAATGACGATTTGTTCTTGATGAAAAATATTAAAGTTAATTTTGACGCGGAAGAGATTACAAAACGTGCGATTTATTCGGATGAAAATCTGCTGAAAATAATTCTTCAAAATATCATTGAAGCTTCTGTAAAACTTACTGATTTAGGGCTTCTGGATATAAAACTTTCATATCCTGATCTGGTTGAAGTTAGAAAAAGCGGAATTCATATTCGCGAGGGTCAGACAGAAAATTCTTTCTTAAAAATTTCTGTTATTGATACTGGTGTCGGTTATACTGAATCCGATTTGGATGATTTATATGAGCCTTACGTTCATATGAACCGTTCTAATAGAAAGAATTTGGTCAGAACTTTTGGTTTGGGTTCTGTGAATAACGCAGTTAAAGCTTTGAATGGTGCGTGGAACGTGCGTTCAGAAGTTATGCAAGGCTGCGTGATTACAATCATTATACCTATCGAAAAGGAATAACATGGGAAATGTCATTCTAGACAATATCATTAAAATTTACGACGAAAAACGCGTTATTGATGAGGTGAGCCTAGAGGTCAAAGATCGCGAATTTGTGGTGCTTGTCGGGGCTTCAGGTTGTGGCAAATCTACTATTCTAAGAATGATTGCAGGGCTTGAAGATATTACATCTGGCGAAATCTCTATTGATGGCCGCGTGGTAAATAATGTTTCACCCAAAGATCGTGATATTGCATTTGTTTTCCAGAGTTATGCTCTTTATCCGCACATGACGGTTCGCGAAAACATTGCATTTGGCTTGAAAATGCGCGGTGTTAAAAAAGATATTATTGAAGAAAAAGTTAAAGAAGCCGCTGAAATCCTTGATTTAACCGAGTATTTAGACCGTAGACCGAAAGAACTTTCAGGCGGTCAACGCCAGCGTGTTGCGCTTGGGCGCGCGATTGTCAGAAATCCTAAGGTTTTTTTGATGGATGAGCCGCTTTCAAATTTGGATGCAAAACTTCGTGTTCAAATGCGTTCTGAAATCAAAAAACTGCACGAAAAATTACAGGCGACTTTTATTTATGTAACCCACGACCAGACCGAGGCATTGACTATGGGCGACAGAATTTGTGTGCTTGATAAAGGTAAAATTCAGCAGTTTGACACACCGGAAAATGTTTACAACAAACCTGCAAATACTTTTGTGGCTGGATTTATTGGCTCATTGCCGATGAATTTTATTGATGGTTCAGTGATTGGCCGTGACGATGTGATTTTAGGCGTAAGACCTGAAAAAATGTTGTGCGGTGCGGATATTAAATTGAGCGTGGCTGTTGAAACGGTGGAACTTTTAGGTTCTGAAAAAATTATTTATTTTGCGATTGGCAACAGTAAGTGTTGTGCTAAAATCGACGCTTCACGTGAAATTGGCGAAACCGTAGAACTCGGTATTGATAAATCTGATTTGCATTATTTTGATAAAGAAACTTTAAAGAGATTATAAAAACGCGCAATTTTTACCCTGAATTTGCGTTAATATTCATGTGGTAGTGTGATGAATAACGTAACTTTAAATCAAAATGCTTTCAATCGAGATTACCGGTTTTTGCCTCAACAGCCGGTTAAACGTGCGTATGCACAGCCGTCGCAGGATGAATTCTCTACTGCAACGACAGCGGTCGGAGCAGCGGGGTTATTGCGCCTAGCACAATTCGGTTTGGAGAAACTTTCCGGTATTTGTGCGTCTAAACTTATGG
>CANAJP010000015.1 GCA_947361615.1 uncultured Candidatus Melainabacteria bacterium
CCCCCCCCCCCCCCCCCCCCCCCCCCCCCCCCCCCCCCCCCCCCCCCCCCCCCCTGATGACGCGTTCACGATGGCAGAGATATTACTCTCGCTGACGATTATCGGTGTAGTTGCTGCAATCACACTACCAAGTTTGACCGGAAATATTAACGAACGCACCTGGAATACTCAGCGTAAAGCTCTGTTTGCCAGAATGAGTCAGGCTATTTCGCTTATGCCAGCGTTGAACGGTTACGGAACTTTTAGGACTGCAAGCGGTACTAGCGGAACCGCGTCTTATGACGCGGGTGAAGATAATGTAGCTGAAACTTTTATAACTTCAGGTTTATCCAAAGTAATAAAGATGAACAATATATGTAGCTCCGACGCATTACAAGATTGCGGCTTACCCGCTGAAATGACCAATGCCGGAGGCTCACGCGTTAGTCTGCCGACAAAAATAAAGGAATTAAACACAGGTATTACAGTAACTTACGGTACAGCAGTCGGGCTAAAAAATACAAAAGCTGCAGCATTCGAAACTGCAAATGGAGAATCAATTTTAACATTTTATAACCCGAATTGTTTTGCTGAAGACGTTAGCATTGCAACGTCAAGTAACACCGGCACAATGGCCGCGGGAGAGTGGCTGGGAAGTGCAGGAAAACAACACGTATGCGTAAACTTCATATACGATCTGAACGGTAATAAAGGGCCAAACACAATAGGCAAAGATATTGGTACAATGTCCGTTTTGTATTCTACAGACTCAAAAGTTGTAATGCCAATGTATCCTAGAAAAATTAGCGGAACAAAAACACAAGATGAAGCCTCAAAAGCTTGTAAAGATCTTGATTCAGGTGAATATAGATTACCAAATGTTGAAGAATTATTTGCTATATACACCAACCGTCTTATATACGGTGATACAATCTGGGCGGAAGGTGAATATCCCTGGGCTTCAACACGAATTGACGCTTCTACCGCATATGTAGTCGGATATAATCATGGAAACAAATATCCAAAAGCTCGAACGAATAAACACAATGTTCTATGTGTACAACGATAACAAAAAGCCCGCCATCTGGCGGGCTTTTAAATATCATAAAATTGAAAATCACTTCCTAACTCTTCTTCCAACTGCGCTATCAACGATGACAGTTTTATATGCAAAGCCTCAGATATTTTCCATAATGTAACAAACTTCACATCTATACTGCCCTTTTCTACACGACTGGTATTTCCTACATCCAAATCATATTCATGCGCGAATTGGTTAATTGAACACTTCAACTCATTCTGGCGCAAATCCTTAATTTTAGCCCCTAATGTTTGCGCTAACTTAACAGTTTTTTCATCTTTTTGTTGCATGAATACATTATATGTGCTATCATATAAGGAGTTATTGTATATATACAACAAGAAAGGATAGATATGAGCAGACAGGGATTTACCATGGCAGAGATTTTATTATCTCTAACGATTATCGGGGTAGTTGCAGCAATCACACTACCGAGTTTGACCGGAAACATTAACGAACGTACGTGGAACACTCAGCGAAAAGCGCTTTACGCAAGATTTTCACAAGCTATTGCGTTAATGCCGAGTTTAAACGGTTACGGCGCCACTGACGACACTGCCAGCACAGAAAATCAGGCCGCTGAAACTTTTATTACTGACGGACTTTCCAAAGTCTTAAAAATTAACAATGTATGTAATTACGAACACTTATCTGATTGCGGAATCCCGACGAAAGTTACAGGTCTCAATGGAAACGTAACATTTGAGGCGTTTCCTACAAAATTATCAGAACTTAACGACATGTTATACGGCGGAATGTACACACATGTTGACGGAATCGTATATTCCGATCCTAATGCAGGATTAAACACCAAAACCGCAGCATTTGAAACTCAAAATGGGGAATCAATTGTTTTATTTTATAATCCGACCTGCAGAGCAGATATGCAGGAAGCAATAACATATTCCCAAAGTAAAGTTTGTGCTAATTTCATTTATGACCTAAATGGAAATAAAGGGCCTAATACAGTTGGTAAAGATATTGGTATTATGACGGTTCTTTATCCATCTGATCCAATTGTCGTGGCACCGTTACCGGCAATAAGAGATATTACCGGAGTTAAACAATTTGAAGCTGGCAAAAAATGTACAGAAAGTGACAGTGAATATCGTATGCCTAACAAAGCCGAATTAGCATCAATATTTTATAATAAAAAGCTATTAGGTTTAAATTTTGAAAGCGGAGCCTGTTATTGGTGCAGTGACGTAATAACAGCAGGCGAAAATGGAACGGCAAGAGCAATGAATATGGGCCATGGAATGTGGGATATACATACCAGAACGGATGTTAGAACAGTACGCTGTGTTAAACGTTAACAAAAAATCCCGCCCTTATTAAGGCGGGATTTTTTATATTTAAAAATTACTTATCGTCCAATGCTGCAACGCCTGGGAGAACTTTTCCTTCGATAAATTCTAATGATGCGCCGCCGCCTGTTGATACGTGAGTGAAGTCTTCTGCTTTGAAGAATTTCTTAGCTGCAGAAACTGAATCACCACCGCCGATTACAGAAGTTGCACCGTTTTTAGTTGCTTCAACAACAGCTTCTAAAACAGCTTTTGTTCCTTCTGCGAATTTAGGGTTTTCAAAAGCACCTACAGGGCCGTTCATCAAGATAGTTTTTGAAGATTTAATTACGTCTGCAAAAGCTTTTCTTGAGTCAGGGCCAGCATCAACGCCTTCAAATCCGTCAGGAATTTCGTCAATTTTAACGAATTTGTTTGTTCCATTGCCTGAGAAATCATCAGCAACAAGAACGTCAGTTGCCATAACAAGTTTTACGCCTTTTTCAGCAGCTTTCTTTTCGATAGCTTTAGCAACTTCCATCTGGTCGTCTTCGCAAATTGAGTTACCGATTTTGCCGCCGTTAGCTTTAACAAATGTGTAAGCCATACCGCCGCCAATAATCAAGTTATCAACTTTATCGATTAAGTTTTCCAAAACGCCGATTTTAGAAGAAACTTTTGCACCGCCAACGATTGCTGTGAAAGGTCTTTCAGGATTATCTAATGCTTGAGATAAGCATCTGATTTCTTTTTCCATCAATAAACCAGAAACAGCAGGTTTAACGATTTCAGCCAATTTTGCAGTTGATGTGTGTTTTCTGTGAGCTGCGCCGAATGCGTCGTTTACGTAGAAATCACCCAATTTAGCCAATTCTTTTGCAAAAGTCATATCGTCATCTTTTGCTTCTTCAGCTTTGTAGTAACGAATGTTTTCTAACAATGCAACTTGGCCGTCTTGAAGTTTTTCAACATAAGGTGCTGCTTCTTCAACTGATGGAATGAAAACAACTTCTTCGCCTAAAACTTTAGACATATATTTTGCAACAGGTGCAAGTGACATATCAGCAAGAGTTTCGCCCTCTTTTAATTTTTGAGGTCTGCCTAAGTGAGCCATCAAAATAATTTTTGCGCCTTTACTTTGAAGTTCGCGAACAGTAGGAATAATAGCTTGAATTCTAGTATCGTCTGTAACGTTTTTGTCAGCGTCCAAAGGAACGTTTACGTCAACACGAACGAGCGCTCTCTTTCCTCTTACATCACCTAAATCTTTAATTGATTTTTTCATGATTTTCTCCTTATTTACTTAACATTACAATTTTATTAACAACATGGTTCATTGTAAAGTATTTTTATAGTATAATTCTATTGTTAAAGAATAGGAAAGAGGTTATATATGAAAAACTTATCACCACTTCAAATCGAAAGATTGAAATACCAACCTAAGCTTCCTGAAAGCTTATCAAGCGGTATCAACTCATTAGAAGTTTCTGAAGGTTCTGCAACAGAATCAGTTAGAGATCAGGAACAAATCAAAGAATTATTCGCAAACACTTACGGCAAACCAACCGTAACATTCAAAAAATCATCATCTTCAAAACAATCACCTGTAAGAAACGTAGGTGTAATCCTTTCAGGCGGTCAAGCACCCGGCGGACACAACGTTATCGCAGGTCTTTACGATGCGTTGAAATCAGCTAACTCTGAAAACAAATTATACGGTTTTTTAGGCGGCCCATCAGGTATTATTGAAGGCAAATATATCGAATTCAACGACGAATTCATTAATGCTTACAGAAACACCGGCGGTTTTGACATCATCGGTTCTGGCAGAACTAAACTTGAAACAGAAGAACAATTCAAATCTTCTCTTGAAGTTTGCAAAAAGTTAAACATTTCAGCAGTTGTAATCATCGGTGGCGACGATTCAAACACAAACGCTGCGTTACTTGCTGAATGGTTCGTTAAAAACAACACAGGAATTCAAGTTATCGGCTGCCCTAAAACAATCGACGGCGACTTGAAAAACGAACAAATCGAAATTTCTTTCGGTTTCGACACAGCTACAAAAACATACGCCGAATTAATCGGTAACATCCAACGTGACGCAAATTCAGCTAAAAAATACTGGCACTTCATCAAAATTATGGGTAGAAGCGCTTCTCACGTAGCACTCGAAGCTGCACTTCAAACTCAACCAAACATCACTTTAATCAGTGAAGAAGTTGAAGAAAAGAAAATGTCACTAGACAGCATCATTTCTTACATGTCAGATATTATCGCACGTCGTGCTGAAAACGGTAAAAACTTCGGTATTGCAATCATTCCTGAAGGCTTAATCGAATTCATTCCAGAAATGAAATCAATGATTTCTAACTTGAATGACGTTATGAGTTCATTAGAAAAAGATGAACGCTATTCATCAGCTTCACAGGGTGAAAAATTCTCTATCATTGAAAACACTTTATCATCTGAAAACGCAAAAGTGTTCTCTTCACTTCCTACATTGATTAAATCTCAATTGTTAATGGATAGAGACCCGCACGGAAACGTTCAAGTTTCAAAAATCGAAACTGAAAAACTTTTAATCGAAATGATTAGAACAAGATTAAGCGAAATGAAAAAAGCAGGCAAATTCAGTGGTAAATTTGCGGATCAAGCACACTTCTTCGGTTACGAAGGACGTTGCGCATTCCCATCAAACTTTGACGCTGACTACTGTTATTCATTGGGTTATAACGCATTCGCGCTTATCAACAACGGATTCACTGGCTACTTATCATCAGTAAGAAACCTTACAGACGTTGCAAGCAACTGGATTGCAGGCGGAATTCCATTGACAATGATGATGAACATGGAAAAACGCCACGGCGAATGGAAACCTGTTATTCAAAAAGCGCTCGTAAGACTTGACGGCCCTGTCTTCAAAAAACTTGAAGAACACCGTGAAGAATGGGCAATGAACGACAGATACCTCTTCCCGGGTGCTGTTCAGTACTTCGGCCCAAGCGCAGTTTGCGATATCACAACAGTGACATTGCAATTAGAAAGGTCAAAAACCTTATTAAACGCATAGTTTAAATACAATAAAAGAAATGCGCGGGGTTTCCCCGCGCATTCTTATATTTATTCAACTCTTTGAAGTTGCCCTTTTTCAAAGTACTCAATCAGACTCTCCCCATTTGCTGTCGTCTTACGGGTTGCAAGTTGGCCGAATTCATCGTAGGTGCTTTCAATTCTTGCGCCATCACGAGCGCTTGGGATTACAACTTTTTTAAGTTTGCGTCCATTCTCGTCATAAGTCATCCTTGACACAGAACCATCTTCCAATGTAAATCGCGTTTCATTAGGTGCTGCGGGATGTTTAACAGTTCCAACACATTCACCATCTTTAAAGATGTTAAATCCACCGTCTTTGCGTAAATATTGTTGATATTTTTTACTATTTTTCATATAAGTTCTGCTTATAACATCTTCGCCGTCATTTTCTATTATTAACTCACGCCCTTTTTTGTCGATTTTTTTAGTAACTGTTCCACCGTCTTTGTTTTTCAAGAAAGATTTTCTCAAGCGGCCTTGACTGTCGTATTGTTCAAATTGAAGAAGTTCATCTTCTTGCCCCTCAATTTCTCTAAATACAGAAGAACATCTTGATTGCCCCTGACCTAATACAGTAGCCTTATATGTATCATCATTAATACGCTGCATTTCTTGAACAACTTTGGTACCAGTCTTTTTATCATAACGACGCATTAAGACAAGATCATCTACACCTTTAGGACCAAATACCACTTCTGCGATTTTGTTGCCGGTTTTAGCATCATTTGCCACTCCTGAAACAGCTTGTGGTCTAAAACGATTACCATCTAAATGAGTTACATAAGTAGTTGTTGTTAAAATATTATCGTCGGGTATTAATCTTGTAACATCATAGCCTAAACCGTCAGCATGCGCCGTACGGCGTAAAATAACCTCACCATTTTTACCGTATACAATCTCAGACGCTACAACATTGCGGGCAGGAGTATTCATGCCGGCAGGGAACATCTTGAATTCTCGAACCCTCTCAACTGTTTTGCCATCTTTTGCATAACGAACGGATTTAACAAGATTTCCGTCTTTATCACGTGTTTCTTCGCGGAATAAGTATTCAGTGCCATCCGCAAGTTTTTTCATAAACTTCTTAACGGGTTCAAACGCAGGCATATTGGCAGCAGCAGAAGTTGTTGAAGAAGCGGCTGAGGACGCCCCCCCCCCCGGCTGTGGTCACACTTTTAGGCGCTTTGCCCTTTTTCGCATATAAAATTATTCCGCCAATCGCTATTGCTGCCGCGGCGCACAGTCCAATTTTTGAATTCATAGACATGCTTTTTTCTTCATCCACTTTAACTTCCGGCTTTTCTTCAGCACTACCGAAAGATACTGATTTATTATGGATTGTAGGCGCAATAGAATTAATCTTTTCAATTGCCATTTAAAATTTTCCTTTCACATATTAATAATATAAAAACATAAACAAAATAAAAATTGCTAGCAAAAAGGGCTTGGTTTAGAAGCCCTTTTATTAATTATTCATTATCTTCAGATTTATTTTCGTCTTCTTCGTGAATTTCTTCTTCGGATTCACCTTCCTCCGTGGCTTCGTCCTCTTCGGCGTTCTCGTCAGAGTCAGCTTCGGCGGTCACATCCTCGCTCGGTTTCTCTTCTGATTTTTCCTCTTCCTCAAGAGCTTTTTCAATTTCCTCTTCAGGTTTTGCTCTTAGAACCGGAATTGAAAGCATTAATGCCATTTGTTCGCCTTCTTGTTCAAAATTGAGTTCAAGCGCTTCTTTATCCATTTCAACATATTTTGAAAGAAGTTCGATTAACTCTTTTCTCATTTTTTCAAGAAGTTGAGGATTTAAGTTTGTTCTATCTTGCATCAACACGACTCTTAATCTATTGCAAGCCGTATCTTTTGCGGTTTCCTCGGCGTCAGTCTGGCGGAAGAAACCCATAACTTTATTATAAATATCAGTAAAAATATTTTCACCCATTATTGTTTCTCCTTACCGACAAGTCCTGCTAAAAACTTTTTAAATTTGGCAACAACGCTTGTTTCAGCCTCCAAATCAAGAAACGGAACGTCATTACCGATAATTCGTTGTGCAACATTTTTATAAGCACGTCCCGCAAGAGATTTATCATCATTAACAATCGGTTCACCTTTGTTAGTTGAAGTAATAATGCCTGTATCTTCAGGAATTATACCGATCAACTCTGCAGAAAGAATTTCAACAACATCATCAACACTCATCATATCGTTTGATTTGATAAGATTAGGACGAACTCTGTTTAGCAATAATTTATAAGATTTAATTTCTTCCTTAGCTTCAAGAAGTCCGATAATTCTATCAGCGTCACGAACGGCTGACATTTCGGGGGTTGTAACAACGATTGCCTCAGAGGCACCCGCAACAGCGTTCTGAAACCCTTGTTCAATACCTGCAGGACAGTCAACAAGGATAAAATCAAAATCTTCTTTTAATGTTTCGCAGATTTCTTTCAACTGTTCTTCTGTAACTGCAGATTTATCTTTTGTTTGTGCCGCTGCTAAAAGACAAAGATTAGGATTTTTCTTATCTTTAACCAATGCCTGTTTAAGTTTGCAACGTTTTTCAACGACATCAACGATTGTATAAACGATTCTATTTTCTAAACCCAGCAACAAATCGAGGTTTCTCAGCCCCAAATCTGTATCTATCATAACCACTTTTTTACCTTCACGTGCAAGCGCAGTACCGATGTTGGCATTTGTGGTTGTTTTTCCTACCCCGCCTTTACCCGAGGTAATTACAATAACTCGACCGGTCATTATTTCTCCTTATTATCTGTTAATTATTTTTTGAATAATTATGTGGTTACCTTCGACACTGGCTTCTTCCGGAACGTAAGTGTCGGTTTTCTGTATATACGGGATATTTGCGCTGTCTGGTCGTCTTGCAAATACTTCCGCTATTCTTATTTGAATTGCATTCATCTTGAGGGCGCGAATTTTAGCAAATTGATTTCCCTCAATGCCTGCGTGAGCGATACCGCCCAGAATTCCCCATACTGTAATGTCACCTACAGCTTTAATCTCTGATCCCGGGTTAACATCGCCGATAATAACGATATTTCCGTCAGCCGTCAGACTCTGACCTGAACGGAGGGTTCTTTGAATATAAAGCGTAGGCAATTTTTCCGTAAGTTGGAGTTTAGCCTGCAATTCTTTCCTTAATCTTTCTTCTTCCTCGGCTGAAATATTATTAGCCTCTTCCAATTCTTTATTAAATTTTTCATACTCATTTATATCAATATCCGCACCGATATCGTCAGAAAGGAGATTTTCAACAACCGGTTCTTCAAGCGGCTCAGAATCTGCCCGTTTAACCGGTTTGGTGATTTGAGAAATCTTTTCTTTAATTTTCATTGCTTCGTTAGAAACTCCGCCAAAGATTTTATCTAAAGCTTTTTCAAGTTCAACGCTGCCTTCTTTGTTTGTTTCAAAATCCGGTGTAACAATTTTATTTTCAAGTTTAGAAACCTTCATCCCGATTTCATAAGCTGAACTTTCAGTAATATCAGAGGTTGTGCTAATAAAAGCAACAGCAGAATTCATTGTTTCCACAAGCGCACGAATACTGGAAAGCTGAGTTCCATTCAAATCTATGTCACCAAGCTTAATACAAATTTGTTTTTCGCGAGCTTCAGGCAAATCCAATACAGTGCTAAGCTGGTAAATCACATCAGAAATTTTCTTTGCATCAGTAACATCTACAATAAAGCCGTTTTCAAGAAAAGCCGGATCCTCTTCATTAACATCAACAGTTTCAACGACATTTTCGTCTGCGTTTAAACCGTTTTCCACAAAATCTTCCCCGTTAAGCATTTAACACACCTTCCTAATCTCAAGTTTTATTCTTTGATAATATCTAAAATAAAAAATGAAGACAAGAAATTATGTAGAAATGTTTAATAAATTGTTACGCAACAAAAATATTCTCATTAACACGACAAGCATCCATTTGTTGTTGAAGTTCCCATTTTTCTATTTTGCCATTACCATTCTTGTCAAATACAGTATTGGCTTCATACCAATTTTTCAACTGCCCTTTTTTCCGTCCTGATTCCCAACGTTCCCCTTTAACACACAAGACATCTCTATTTGCGCGTGCAGGGAGAAACGTTACAGCATAAAGGTCGGCTGCTGTGAATTTTTTATTTCCAAAACCTCTGGTTTTACGTGCATTCAAGTAGAATTTTTCAACATAATCAAGTTGTTCAACCGCTGACATTTTCACCAATTTATCTACTGTTGTACCAACTTCACGCGCCGCATCAGGAGTGAATTGTATTAAACCGTAGGCTTGATGACCTGCCAGATTTTGAATAGCAGGATTTAATCCTGATTCAGAGTTCATAACGGCAAGCAAATCTTGATAGTCACAATTTATATTTTGAGCAACTTCCTTAACTCTAGCAAGGAATTCAGGCCCTAATTTTTGTTTTGTTGCGGAGGAAACAGGTCTGTATGAGTAATTTCTTGCTTTAGAAACAGATGGCGTAGAAGTCAATGCTTCAAAAGATTTTGTTGGTGATGAAGAATTATTCTTTGGTGTAAAATCATACACAGAAGAATAACTGCCAAAAGAATAGCTTGCCCCAGTATTACTACTAAATGTTGGCATAAATGAGTAACTGTTGAAGTAATTGCCAAATGAAAACAATGGCATTGAATAAAGGCCAAAAGCAGGCATAGGCAAAGGTGACACATTGGCATACATAGTATCAACATTGTTAAAATTAACAGTTTCGAAATATGGCTTAAAACTCATTTTTATCCCTTGTTCCCGTTATATATATAAAGTATAGAAATAGCACATAATTGTCTGGATTTTATAGATTGTTAACAATTGTTAATTAGACAATAGGATAGTTTTTAAAGAATTCATTTTTATTATATTATAAGGATATAGGGTAAATTTAGTATGATATTTAACGAAACAAAAACACATGAGATTACGGTTGACGTTGTAATTCTAACACTTAAAAACAATGCAATTCAGGTTCTGTTAGTAAAAAGATTGAACGAACCTTTTAAAGATAAATGGGCTATCCCGGGAGGATATGTAAGATTATCTGAAAACCTTGATGAAGCAGCTTTAAGGGTTCTTAAAGAAAGAACAAATGTTGATAATATTTATCTGGAACAGCTTTACACATTCGGTGATCCGCTTCGTCACCCTAACGCAAGGGTTATTACCTGCGCATACTTTGCACTTGTAAGAGCTGAAGACCTTAACATCGTTACAACTGACGAACTTGCCTGGTTTAAGGTTTCTGACCTGCCAAAACTGGCGTTCGACCACAAAGACATTATTGAATACTCTATGAAGCGCACACGCGAAAGACTTGAAATTTGCCCTGTTGCATACCAGCTTCTGAATGAAAAATTCACATTGACTGAAATGCAAAAAGCTTACGAACTAATTATGAGTAAGGAACTGGATAAACGTAATTTCCGCAAAAAAGCAATCGCGACAGAAGGTCTTATTGAACTTGAAGAATACACAAAATCATCTTCTAAAAGACCTGCAAGACTTTATACATTTGAAAATATTAAATTGAACTCTAAACGGGCGCATTTTATCTCAGGAAAGAAAAAGGAGAAAGTTAAATGATAAATTTTATATGGGCTGTACAAATCATAACAGCATTCCTGCTTGTTATATTAATCCTGCTCCACTCACCTAAAGGCGATGGCATCGCGGGAATGGGCGGTATGTCACATGTTTTCGCGTCACAAAAAAGCGCTGAAAAAGGATTAAATCAACTCACAGGCATCATCGCAGGAATCTTTGTTGTATGCACATTTATCTTAGGATATCTTATTAAATAATGAACGAATTATTTTCAAGAAATATTTTATACTGGGGCGAGGAATTTCAAAAAGACCTTGCCTCTAAAAATATCTGCATTATGGGACTTGGCGGTGTTGGCGGTTACACGGCCGAAATGCTCGCACGCGCAGGCGTTGGGAAATTAACACTAGTTGATTTTGACACGGTTTCAACATCTAACCTCAACCGTCAAATAATCGCACTTCAAGCAAATATCGGAGTGAAAAAGACCGAACTTTTTCACGAACGCTTAAAAAATATTAATCCGTCGCTTGAAATTACCTGTATTGACGATTTTTACAGCGAAAATCTGGAAATTAACCTTACACAATTCGATTTTGTTGTAGACGCAATAGACAGTATGCGCTCAAAAATTCACCTGCTGGAAACCTGCCATAAACTCGGCGTTCCGGTTATAAGCTCTATGGGCGCAGGAAATCGAGTTGACCCCACGCAGCTTTATATTTGTGACATTTCAGAAATTGAAAACAAAAATGCCCCGTTTGTTTCTAATATAATTTACCAGCTGAAAAAACGCGGAATAGAAAACGGCATAACCGTCGTTGCAAGCAGAGAAAAGCCTTTTTCGCAAGAAAAAGTCTCTGAACTTGAACGAATTGAAACGAAAACCGGCGAAATCGTAGAGTTTAACAAAATCATTCCGGCCTCTACACCATTCGTGGCTTCTACGGCAGGAATTTTTATGGCATTTCAAATTATAAAGGAACTCAATAAATGAATATTTTAATAACTGGCGCCTCAAAAGGCATTGGCAAAGCCATCGCAGAAGAACTGACGCCTTTAGGCAATATATTTATAACAGCAAGGAATGAATATGCACTCCAAAATCTTAAAGCAGCAGGATATTGCGTATGCGACCTCTGCAAGGATAGTCAAAAACTGGCAGAATTTATAAAATCAAACGAGATTGATGTTCTTATAAACAACGCCGGTGAATACATTTATGGCGGTATTGAAGAAATGACACAGGAACAAATCAACGAAATTTTCAAAACAAACCTTGAAGCCCCTGCATTCTTAATTTCTCAAGCAGTTCCATATATGAAAGAAAAAAAATGGGGAAGAATTATAAACATCGGCTCAATTTCAGGCGTAATGGGCGAAGCTAATGCGAGCCTGTATTCTGCAACAAAAGCGGGCCTTGTCGGGCTTACAAAAGCACTTGCCCTTGAACTTGCCGCAGATAATATAACCGTAAACACAATCAATCCGGGTTGGGTTGACACAGAACTCGGCAACAACTCTATTGAAGAAAGTGAATTTTCACGAGATGAAATTATAGAATGTATTCCGCAGCGCAGATTTGTAAAACCGGAAGAAATCGCAAAATTGGCCCGTTATCTTATTAGCGATGACGCCAGAGGAATAACAGGCCAATCAATAAATCTTTGTGCCGGACTTAGCGTTGGAATTTAGCTTACTTAAGATTTGAAGAATCAATAGAATATTGATGACCTAGCTGCAAAATAGCATGCGAATAGTTAACTTTATCGACCCCAAACCAGTTTTTCTCGATATAAACACCATTTGCAAATCTTCTAACTCCAGCACTTTTAGCAGCTTCAAAGCTTTCGAAAGAACCTTTTTCGCCTTCCGCGCCTGCTTCACTCAATGCTTCCCGACCTACAGCTTCTCTAAAAGCTCCGTCTTTTAGCCCAAATGCTTTTTTAAACGACTCAACAGTATAATAATCATTCAATGTAAAAGTTATAGTTTTGCCGTCTTTAGAAACTTTATAATCAGCCATTTCATTACGAAGTTTTGCAACAGCTTGCAACTCTTCCAGTTTCTCCTCAAGTTTAAGACGCTTTCCATCACTTAAAGAAGCAACCGCCAATTCACCTTTTAAAGCATCTATTTGAGAATCCAGAGCCTGAAGCTTTTCAAGTGTTTTCTTATATTCTGCAGGAGTTTGGCTTTTTGTATTATTAATAGGTATCAAAGCTCTCTGCGGAGCTGAATTTGCCGAAGCAATCACTGCATTAGACTGAACAGAGATAGCTGTTAAACTTCCCATAATATTTCCTCCAAAATTTTCCCGTATTACTTATATAAAGTATATATTGAGTGAATAAGTGCTTTTTAGATGAAATAAATATTAACAAAAGTTAATAAACGGGGCAGATGTCGTATCTGCCCCGAAATTTTATTTAACTACCACATTAACGAGTTTTTTAGGAACCACAATAACTTTAACGATTTCCTTGCCCTCGATTAATTCTTTAACTTTCGGGCTTTCCATCGCTGAAGCTTTAAGTTCATCTTGCGAAAGTGCTTCATCAACCTCAAGCTTATCCTTAACCTTACCGTTAACCTGAACGACAAGAGTTATTGAACTTGCTTTTGCAAGGTTTTCGTCCCATTCACACCAAGGCTCGTCGTGAACTGAACCATTTCCGCCAAGTTCTTTCCAAGCTTCTTCTGTCAGGTGAACGGCAACAGGTGACATAAGTTTGATTAACGATAAAATTGCAAAGCTTAATACAGCTTTATCTTCTGCGTTAAGGTCTTTCTTAGCACCACGCCATTCATAAATAGCGTTAGTAAGCTCGCGGTATTTAGAGATTACAGTGTTGAATTGGAAATCGTTAGCAATATCGTTTGTAATGCCTTTCATTGCGATGTGAACATTTCTCACCATATCGTCATTAGCTTTCGCAAGCGGGAATTCCAATTTGTAATCCATTGAAATATCATCAGCATTTGATGCGATTAATCTCCACACACGGTTAAGGAACTTGTAGCAGCCCTCAACGCCTGCATCAGACCAATCAAAATCACGTGCCGGAGGTGAATCTGAAAGAATAAACAATCTTGCAGTATCAGCCCCGTAATTTTCAAAGATTTCATCAGGGTCAACAGTGTTGCCTTTAGATTTAGACATTTTAGAACCATCTTTAAGAACCATACCTTGAGTAAGAAGATTTTTAAACGGTTCGTCAAAGTCCAAAAGCCCTAAATCACGCAATGCTTTTGTAAAAAATCTCGAATATAAAAGGTGAAGAATTGCGTGTTCAATACCGCCGACGTACTGATCAACAGGCAGCCATTTGTTAACTTTATCACGTGCAAACGGCATTTCCGCATTGCGTGCATCAGAGTATCTCAAATAATACCAGCTTGAGCATACGAATGTATCCATTGTATCGGTTTCGCGTCTTGCCTTGCCGCCACAGTGAGGGCAGGTGGTTTCGGCAAAAGTCTGTGAAGTTGTAATCGGAGATTTGCCAACAACAGAGAAATCAACGTCTTTTGGCAGTAATACCGGTAATTGGTCTTCCGGCACAGGAACAATTCCGCACTTTTCACAATAAACAACCGGAATAGGAGCACCCCAGTAGCGTTGACGGGAAATCAACCAGTCGCGAAGTCTATATTGAGTTTTGAATTCTCCAAATCCTTCACGTACTGCTTTTTCAGTAATAGCCTTTTTAGCCTCTTCATTTTTCATTCCATTAAATTCACCGGAATTTACAAGAACACCTGGTTCAGTGTAAGCCTCGTCTTTACAATCTGATGGATTTTCAGGGTTTTGGATAACGACTTTCATCGGGAGATTAAATTTCTTCGCGAAATCAAAGTCGCGTGTATCGTGTGTAGGAACAGCCATAACCGCACCGGTTCCGTATTCAACAAGCGCGTAATCCGCTGTCCAGAGCGGGAATTCTTCTCCTGTAAACGGGTTAATGCCGTGGGTTCCGAGCGGTACACCAGTTTTAACACGTTCAGTTGAAAGTCTTTCAATTTCACTCATTTTGCGTGCATTCGCACGGTATTCTTCAACAGCAGCCTTGTTTTCAGGTGTTGTAAGCTTATCGATATCCTTGTACTCGGGCGCAACAACAAGATATGTAATGCCGTGTACAGTGTCAGGACGTGTTGTATAAACAGGAACTTCAAGTCCATCGATTTCTTTTACTTTAAATCTAAAAATAGCACCGTGAGATTTTCCAATCCAGTTAGCCTGCATTGTTTTTACATTATCGCCCCAACCAGGGAGTTTATCTAAGTCTTCAAGGAGAACTTCGGCATAATCAGTAATTTTAAAGAACCATTGAGAAAGATATTTTTTCTCAACAACGCTGTCACATCTCCAGCATTTGCCGTCGATTACCTGTTCGTTAGCAAGAACGGTTCCGCATTCATCGCACCAGTTAACAGCCGCTTCTTTTTTATATGCTAAGCCTTTTTTGTATAATTGGAGGAACAGCCATTGAGTCCATTTGTAATAATCAGGCTTACAAGTAGTAACTTCACGTTTCCAATCATAAGAAAGTCCGAGCATTTTAAGCTGTTTTGTCATATAAGCAATGTTTTCATCAGTCCAAGTTTCAGGGTTAGCGCCGTGTTTCATCGCAGCGTTTTCAGCCGGTAATCCAAAGCTATCCCAGCCCATCGGGTGAAGAACATTGAACCCCTGCGCTTTTTTAAAACGTGCTATAACGTCAGTAATTGTATAGTTTCTAACGTGTCCCATATGGAGTTTTCCAGACGGATACGGAAACATTGACAGTGCGAAATATTTTGGCTTATCAGAATCTTCTGGAACATTAAACGCATCGTTTTCATCCCAAATTTTCTGCCATTTTTTTTCTATCTCTTGCGGAAAATAATTCTCTTTCATTTATACTTTTCTCCCTAACTTTCAAGGGTAAATGTAACACAAAAAAGTTTTTAGCGCAATAAAAAGCCCTCATTTCTGAGGGCTTTTTGTAATCTATATTAATCTTTCAACTTACTAATGTCTTTTTTATAGGCTTTAACGTTTTGGATTGTAGTTTTTGGCACCTGAGCGTCATCAAGATTCCATTCTTTGTAAAGGTTACCAGGGCCACGTTTTTCATTTTTGGTAATTCTGGCTTTTTGAGTACCATCCATACCGTTAGCAATCAACTGAGCTGTTGCACCAACTGAAGCGTTTTTAACATAGAATTCGCCTGCATATTTCCAGCCTGCTTCACCGTTTTTCTTATCATTTGGAAGTTGGTGTTGGTTTGCTCTTGGAACATACATTGTTACCAATCTGCGGCCATTTTCGTAGTCAGAACTGATATCGTAACGGGTGTAATAATATTTACTTGGTTTGTCACCACCTGCAGGAACATCATCTTCTGAGAATGCGTGGTCAATGAATGATGATTTATGCTCATTTGAGAAGAAACCGTTAAATACCATTGTGTGTTGAGAACGTAAATATTCGTTTCTGCCCTGGAACGCATAAACAAAATCGCCTTCGCCCTCTGTTGGGATATCTAAATCGTCGATATCTTTATTAATACTATCGTTTATTTCAAAATGAGGATCTTTTGGAATATAAACGGTATCAGGTTTAACCCAAATTGTATCGTGTACAGGCCTGTCTACGTAAATTGTGTCATAAACCGGTCTATCTACATAGATTGTATCATACACTGGTTTTTCAACAATAATTGTATCAGGCGGGTTATCAATATAAATTGTATCACGAACTGTTTCACCCGGTTTTTCTATATATATTGTGTCGTGCACAGTTTCACCCGGTTTTTCTATATAAATTGTATCTCTACCGCCTGGAATAATTATTGGGAAAGAATCACGACCGCAATTGTGATAATCTTTTATATTAACCCACATACCTTGTTGTTGGGATTGAGAAAGTTCTAAATCCTTCTCGCAGGATGTCATAAGTGTAGAAGCAGCAGGTCCGCCTACAACTAACGCAGCTGCAGTTGCTAATTGAGCAATCCTGCTCGCTTTTTCTTTCTTTTTATTGCCTTCACCAAAGCTTACAGTGTCAGCAGCAAGGCCAGAGAGGCTCCCCCCCCCCCTGCAATGCAGGCATACGTTTAGCGCTTTGAGAATTATTTTGATACGAATTTGATATTCCACTAAAATTACTAATTGGGTTTACGAACATGCTAACCTCCATTTTACTACATTTCTGTTTTTATAAACCATGTAAATAAAAATTTTGCCTGATTTCAAACAATTGTTACAAATTTTTTACAAAGTTTTCAGCGTCTTCTTTTGTAAAAACATCACCATTAATTTGCGCCTCTGTTAATTCTTTTATTATCACACCTAATTGCGGGCCTGCTTTGATGTTCAAAATTGCCATAATTTCTTCACCTGTCAAAAGCTTTTCAAGATTAAGCGTGTCTTTTTTAGCAAGATAAAACTCCTGCAAGCGCGTTAAATTATTGAGGTTTGTTTCAACCATTTCATCACTAACGGCTTCACCACGCGCAGAAAGCCTATCGGCTTTAGCAAGTGTTATAATATCAATAGCATCATCCGTCATTTTGCGAACAAAACGCATCATAATTTTGTCATTCACTTCAGGCGCACACATCACACTCGATGGATAAATATGGTATTTAATCATACTTGTAAGATAAGTTATCTGTTTTTTAGAGAATTTAGCCTTAGCTAGGAACTCTTTAGCCATTTTAGCGCCGACATCATCGTGCTTGATAAAACGGTGACGCCCGTCCTCATCAATAGTCCACGTTGAAAATTTACCTAAATCGTGAAGAAATCCTGCAAATTTCAGGTGCGAAAGCCTGCTTTGCGCTCCAAAATCGATTGCGTCCAGATGTTCTTTAACCTCTTGAGGCGAATTATCATATATAAGTTGAATTTGTCGAACCGTTATAACAAGGTGATGGAACAAATCAAGATGATGATGGGTATTGGGCGGAACCTTTTTGTATTCACGAACAAACGGAAAAATTTCTTCTAAAATGCCGGCTTCATCCATCGAAAGAAGCGCTTCATGTGCAAACTTTCCACCAAACATACGTATAATCTCGTAATTTTTGCGTTCAACTGCAGGTTTTGCGAGAAGTTCATGATACTTTTTTATCCATTCAAATGTCTGAGGTTCAATTTTAAACCCGTAAAGTGCCTGAAATCTGAAAAAACGCAACAATCTGAGGGGATCTTCAAGGATTGATTTTTCATCAAAACACCTCAAAACCCCATGCCGGAAATCCTCTGCACCACCTGTAACATCAACCAGTTTAGCGGTTCTAATATTTACAGCCAGTGAATTAATCGTCAAATCGCGGTGTTTCAAATCCTCTTCAACTGAATTATTCAACGGTTTTGTTATATCTATATAATTAACTTTATCCTTTAAGACAAGACGGTAAATTTCGTTTTCGGGGTCAAGTTCAATAAACGTAGCGTCAAAAAACTCGGAAAGGCGCTTAGAAAACACTTTAACATCAGCGTTTAAAACTAACAAATCACGATCATAAGAAGTTTTTCCAATAAAATAATCGCGCACAGCACCGCCGACAAGATAAATTTCCTCTGTGAAATTTTTTCTTATCGAATTAAGTATAAAATCATTTTCAATTATTTCTTTCATAAATAATATTTCCTAACCCTACGATTACAGCCGTTTCTGCGCGTAAAATCAACTCCCCGAGCGACGCCTTGACGATTCCGGTCTTATCAAAAAATTCAAACTCTCGTTCACTAAACCCGCCCTCAGGGCCTACTATTACAAGAATTTTTTCGCCTTTAACTATAGGTTTTTCACACAAATAATTCTTTAATGGGAAATCTGTTCGTTCACAAAATGCAATCACCCTGTCAAAGCCCTCAACGACCTTTTCAAGCGTAGTCATCCCCTCGCAGGTCGGAATTTTAGCGCGTTCGCACTGTTTTGAAGATTCAACCATAATCTTTTGCCACTTTTCAATCTTTTTTGCAATAACATCTTTTGCCAGCGCACAATTATCGGTATAAACAGGCCAGAGCGTTGAAACTCCGAGTTCAGTTGCCTTTTCAACCACAAGTCCTTGAGCGTCGCTTCGCAAAGGGCTTTGCGCAAGATTAAGTTCAAAATCCAACTCACGGGTTGACGGATAACTTGTTTCAATATCAACCAAGACCGTTTCGGACTTAATCTCTTTAACTCTCGTTTCATACTGAATTCCATTCTCATCTATCAGTAATAATTTTTCGCCTGTGCGTAAACGAAGCGCCTTAACAAGGTGTTTATAATCCTCGCTAAACTCGATTTCATTTCCCTGCACGGATTTTGAATTTATAAAAAAATGCGGCATCTTTTCTCCTTGAATATTAAATATTATAACAAAAAACATCAAAAACGCGCAAATTTTTTCCTGTTTAAACTATAATAGTAGCAGGAGAATATCATGGAAAAAACAAAAAATTCAATGAAAATCGGTATTCCGAGAGCCATGTCATATTATCACAATTACCCGTTCTACTACGGATTTTTCAAAGCGCTCGGAATTGAAATCGTACTTTCAGATATCACAACAAAACAAACCCTCTCAAGAGGTGCGGCACTTGTTGTCACAGAAACCTGCCTGCCAATCAAAGTTTATGTAGGCCATGTTCTAAACCTCCTTGATAAAGGCGTTGATAAAATTCTTGTTCCGTCACTCCAGTCAGTTGCACATAAAATTTACAACTGCTCTAAAATCAGAGGATTGCCGGACTTAATCAGAAACGTTGTAAAACAAGATTTCACAATGATTGAAGCGACTCTTGATAAATCCGAAAAAAATCAGGGGCTTTATTCTTTCCTAAAAGAATGCGCGGCTCCGTTCGGAATCACTGACGAAACAGTTATCAAAAATGCGTCAAAAGAAGGCTGGAAAATTTACAATAACTTTATGGTTATGTGTAAATCCGGTTTAAGCTATCCTAAAGCACTCAACTATGCGAAACAGGGTAAAATCATTATTGATTCGGAAGAAAAAGGACAACCGATTACAGTTGCGCTAATTTCTCACGGATATAACATCTATGACGACAGAACTTCTATGAAAATTTTCGATAAACTCGATAAAATGGACGTTAAAGTTCTCTCTGCACTCCAATTATCCAAAGAACAAATGTCAGAAGGTGTAAAAACATTAGGCCAACAGGCTTACTGGGCTAACGAATACGAAATGACAGGCGCAGCCGGTCACTACCTGAAAGACAACAAAGTCGACGGGATTATCACAGTAACAGCGTTCGGATGCGGCCCTGACTCTTTGATGATTGAAAAAATCACGCGTAAAGCAAAATCATTCAACAAGCCGCTCCTTAACCTTACGATTGATGAACAAACAGGCGAAGCCGGTTTCATCACAAGGCTTGAAGCGTTTGTTGATATGCTATTCCGCAAAAAACGTGCAAAATTAATCAGCAATATGAAACTCGAAAACGAAAACTCAGTTCAAATAAACGCTGAATTTATAGAAACAAAATAATTATAAATAAACTTAGGCGGGTTTTGAAAACCCGCCTAAGCAATCTAACGTTTGAAACAATGTACATACCAATTTTCAATCTTATTAATGGCATATTTCATTCCCAAATGAGGTCCAAATACCCATGCATGAGTACCATCCTCTACAGTTGACGACCAGCTACCGGAATCAACATTCCAATCAAATAAGGTTTTGCTATAATACATTGATAATAACTCTTCAATATTTGGCAATCTATATTCTGAATCAAGTTTTGAACACTCTTTAGCCGCCTGTGAGTAAGGATATCGGGCATCAAGCATGCGAACAGGCTGAGGCATTACAACATTGGTATCACTTGAATAAATAGCCGAAATAATACCAATATCTTTGCCTACAGTATTAGGACCTTTGGAACCATTCAAATCAAAAACAAAATGTGCACATAACTGTGGCTTCATATAAAACCCATTATTACCCGAAGAATCAATACCACTCCAAAACAACTGCTCAGGTGTACAATTTGGGTTATAAAAAGCAAGAATTGATTCTCCGTTAACAGTTTCGAAAGCTGCCGCAGCAGTATTATTAATAGTAAAGCCAGATGCACCGCCTGCTGGTATACCTGGATTCAAATCTGACATCTTCGCCGGCAACGCTATCTGACTTGCAGAAAGTGTTGTAATTTTACTTGAAAACCCACAGTCCCATAGATGTTTATTATCGCAAATATTATTAATTTTTAAAACCTTTGAAAGTCCAGCCGTTATAAAAGTTTCTGCGGCTGTATCATTAATAGATGTCGAACCGCCTGCACTGACTGTTTCATAAGTTCCATAACCGTTCAACGCCGGCATTAACGCTATCGCCTGTGACATTCTAGCATAAAGTGCTTTTCGCTGCGTATTCCACGTGCGCTCGTTAATATTTCCTGTCAAAGATGGCAGAGTTATCGCGGCGACTACACCGATAATTGTGAGAGATAAGAGGATCTCTGCCATTGTGAATGCGCAACGTTGGTTCTTCCGCCTGTCAAATCCCACACAACGATTATCAATCGTTGCGGTATTTGCACGCTCCCGCCACTCACGTTCTGGTCGCAACGGCGGCATCGTCCAGTTTCGTGCCTCCTCTTGCTCGACTCGCGGAAAACGTGACTGCGGGCTTACGCCCTCCGCACTCCGCTCGCTCGCGCTGCCCGTTTCGCTCTCGCGAACCGGCGCCGGCACTACACATCCGCTAACCTGCTTCGCTCGGTTCGTTGACCAATCGCACGGCTCTAACCTAGAGGTCCGGCTCAGCCGGCTCCCCCCCCCCCCCTGCATAAATGTTTACAAGTCTTCGTTTCATAAATTTTCCTTCCTTTCTTTATATAGTCATTTTAAACTATAATCCCCCTTTTGACAAGGGGGATTATTAATCTAATCAACAAGAATTTTTACAAATCTATCGTTAAAAATTCTATTTGCCACATCGACGATATCGGATTCGGTGACAGAATTTAACAACTTTTCATATTCTGTTTTAAAGTTAAACCCTCTGCCGGTTGCCTCATACCAGCCTAGCGTTGTGGCTTTCTCGAGATTTGTTTCCTGCGCTAAGATATATTGTCCCAGAATTTTATCTTTTGCTTCTTGAAGCTCGGTTTGGCTCACAAACTCGGTTTTCATTCTATTAATTTCACAGAGCATTTTGTCTGTTGCAACTGTGATATTTTCAGGATTTGTTCCAATGTATGCTAAGAAATGTCCTTTCAAAACATTAGGCGCATAACCTGTTCCGATTTGATAAGCAAGCCCGTCTTCTCCACGAAGATTTTTGAATAATCGGGAATCCATACCGGTTCCGAGAATTGCATTTATAACCTGAAGCGTCGCAACATCTTTTAGATTTTGAAGCCCACCGGTCTGCCATCCCAGAATTATCCAGGCAGTATTAGTTTTTGCTACTTTTTTGTGAATATTTTGCGCACTAGCAAGCGAAGGAATAGTATAATCTTTATATGAAAACGCTTGCTCATTGCGAAGTTTGAACATATCGCCAAATTTCTCAAGGGTTAAATCCTTATCAACATTACCATTGATTGAAATCACAATATTTTCAGGATTAAAGACATTATCATAGTAGTTAAAAATATCCTGTTGAGTAACCGCCGGCAAAGTTTCTTTCAAGGAATAAATAGAATTATTATAAGTTGATGCGCCGTAAATCTTAGCCTTAAAGGTTTCAATCGCAACAGAAAGCGGCTTATCTTCGGATTGTTTTATCCCTTGCATTAAGTTATTTCTTGTCTTTTCGATTTCGTATTCGTCAAACTTTGCATTATTAACGATTTCGTTCAAAAGCTCCAACGTCAAAGGATATTCATTTTTTGTTGTTAAAATATCTATATTAAAAGAGTCACGGCCAACACTTGAAGTTATATTTATCCCGTGGCTTTCAAGAAGTTCCGCTAGTTCTTGCGCGGTATACTTTTTAGTACCTTTCTGCATTGTTGCAGCCATCAATTTTGCAACACCTTTTTTGCCCTCATCCAGAAGCCCGCCTTTTACCGTTATATTAATCCCTATAATATCGTTTGCAGTATTAGGTGTAAGTAAAAGCGTTGAATAGTTCGGCAAAAGATACTTTTGTGTGTCGTTTATCTCTGCAACAAGTTTCGTCGACGCAGTTGCCGGGATAACGTTAGAAACAGGGCGTTCTGCAGCGGTATCTTGCGGTAAAACAACAGAAACTGCAGATTTATTCAATTGCAGATACTTGACCGCAACATCTTTGACCTCTTGCGGCGTAACTTTTGCAATATTTTTCAAATAATTATCATAATAAGTCGCATCTCCCGCGGTCACAAATGTATAACCCAGCTGGTTCGCAATATTCGAAACGCTTTCACGGCTGTAGAAAGTATCACGTTCAATAACGTTTTTTGCTAGTTGAACCTGTTCATCCGTCACACCGTTGCGTTGAATTTCTTTGATAATTTTAAAAATTTCGTTTTCTAAAGCCTGATATTTTTCAGGGGTGAAATTTGCGCTTATGTAAAAAATGCCGTCATCTTTAAACCCTGAATTATATGCAGAAATACTGAATGCAAGCTGCTTTTCATCCTTAATCTTACGATAAAAAACTGATGAGCGGCCATCACCAAGAATAGTCGAAAGTACATCCAATGCATAAGAATCTTTCGCGCTAATCGGTGTTCCACGGTAGCCGATTAAAAGATAGCCGGATTGAACATCCTCAAACTTAATTTTCTTAGCCTGTTCTTTTAATGCTCCATCTTTCGGATAGTTAAAACTAGGAGCCGGTGCGTTTTTAGAATTAAACGCGGCTTTAATTTTCTGTAAAGTTTCCTGTGTATCAACATCCCCGACAACGATAGTTATCATATTGGCCGGAGAATAAAACTTATTGTAATAATCCATTATTTCGTCGCGCGAAATATTCTCAATAATACTGCGCTCACCAATAACCTTGCGTTTGTATGGGTGTTTATCATAAAGCATTTTCACTAAATTTTCATAGCAAATAGTGTTTGGAAGATGTTCATCCTTAGAAATCTCTTCAAGAACGACTTTGCGTTCTTTTTCGAGTTCCTTGCCTGGTACAAGCGGATTTAAAAGCATATCGGCGTGCATTTCAAGTGCGAGATCAAAAAACTTAGATGGGATAGTTATGTAATAATGTGTAAAGTCCTTGCTGGTTGCAGCGTTAGTGATTGCCCCTTTGCTTTCAAGAATCTTATCAAACTCGCCTGTCGGGTGGTTTGTCGTTCCTTTAAAAAACAAATGTTCCAAAAAGTGAGAAACACCGTTATTCTCGTCGTTTTCGTTAATAGAACCCGTCTTAATCCAGGTATCTATCGTCACAATCGGATTGTTTCTAACCTCCTGAATGATGACATTCTGGCCGTTGTCAAGCTTAAACACAGAAAAATCTGCACAAAAAGCACCGCTTGCGGCCAAAAACAGAGTCGCCGTGAACAAAATAATTTTTTTCATTATACACATTCTCCCCTAATACACTCTTTATAAATATTCTACACCAAACGCCTCAAAAAGAAAATAGCCATCCGTTGAGGATGACTATTTAAACAGAATTGATAAATTATCTTTTAACACACCAGACATTGGCCGTATAGTTTTTTGGATAAACAAAAACTCTACCAGTTGAAAAACTTTGATACCAAACATCACCTGCGTTCTTTGTTACAGCTCGGGAGGAAGTTAAATAATGACCTGATTGTGTAGTTCCTAATAATTTATAATTAACAGCCATTGACAACATTTCTTCTCTGTTAGGAATACGGCTTTCAGTATCCTGTTTTGAGCAAAGACTTATTGCTGTTTCGTAAGTTCCTGACCCTGCCGCGCGAGTTAATGGAACTGGAGCTACGACTATTGAATCCGTCGGATAAAACACACTCATAAATCCAATATCTTTACCTACAGTATTTGGACCTTTCGTGCCATTCAAATCATATATAAAGTTTGCGCACATTTTAGGTTGTCCGGTGTAGTCTGACATTTCATTCATGTTACTTACGCAGTTAGGACTATAGTAAACAAGAATACTTTCGCCATTTTGAGTTTCAAACGCGGCTGCTTTTGTATCAAGTTGTGAATGTGCATCAGAATATGTATTACTTCCAGAACCCCAAGTCCATGAACCATTAAAGAATGAATTATATTTTAATAGTGTTGCTGGTATTGGATCAATAATATTACCGCCTAAGTCCGTAATCTTTTCAGGAATTCCGCAATCAGAAAGATGGTCAGAGTCACAAATATTATTAATTTTTAGGACTTTAGATAACCCATCGGTTACAAATGTTTCGGCTGCTGTATCTACTGCATCACTCGCTCCTGCCGAACTATCCTCAGTTAATGTTCCATAACCATTCAAAGCAGGCATTAGAGCTATTGCCTGAGAAAATCTTGCATAAAGCGCTTTGCGCTGCGTATTCCACGTACGCTCATTTATGTTACCCGTTAATGAAGGCAAGGTTATTGCTGCAACCACGCCGATGATTGTTAGAGATAAAAGTATCTCTGCCATTGTAAATGCTATTCGTTTCATCAATATCAATCCTTTCTTATTCTTAATTTACCATATTTATCATTATTTTTCAATATATTTTACTTCTTTTACATTGTATACATGAGAATTGATATTTTTCATAAATGTCTATTTCTGAGTACGAATGCAGTTTAGAGGCCTGTTTTGCTCCTCTAAATTTTACAACATTCGATAGCACAGAACGCGTAGATAGAACCGGCTCAGGGCTCCCCCCCCCCCCTGCATAAATGTTTACAATTCTTTTGTTCATAAATTTCACCTCCATATTCATAGTATAAACAAGTTTTCAAGTTTTTGCAATACTAAATTTACAGCCGCAATAATTTTGACGATATAAACCAAGTTCTCGAGAAATTTTATTCGTTTTCAAAAAACCGTCTTTCTTCTTAAAATCAACTGCAAGATAGTTCAAACCTCGCGCTTCGGCTATCTCTTCTCCAATTTTAGTCAGCGTCGCATAATTTTTATGCGGACTTATAACAATTGATGTCGTAAACGTATCAATTCCAAGGGCGCGCGCTTTGCGCGCAGTGTTTTCCAAACGAAGTTTAAAACATAATTCGCAGCGCGCGCCCTTTTCAGGACAATCTTCAAAACCGCGAACATGCTCAAAATAAACCTCCGGTTCATACTCCCCGACAATCAATTCCACACCTTCGTGCGCACATAAAATTTTTTGTGCCTCTAAACGTCGTTCATATTCCTCAATAGGAAAAATATTCGGGTTATAGAAGTATACTATAAGTTCATAACCCGAATTCTTCAACATTTCTATTGGATGTGCCGAACAAATCGCACAGCACGCATGTAATAATATTTTTTTATTTACGTTTTGCGCCATTGCGTTCCAGCCATTGTTGAGCTTCTTCCATTGTGTTTAAGCCCATTTTCTTATGTTTGCCGACAACCATTGCAGGAGTTCCGCTCAAGCCAACAGCATAGGCGTCTTTAATATCTTTCTCAATAATTGCTGCTACGGTTTTAGATTTAGCATCCTTTTTCAACTTTTCTATATCTAACCCCAATTTTTCAGCGATTTCAAGAACTTTCGCCTCGTCTTCCGGTTGCTCTGCGAAAAGATGTGCTGCCATATCTAAATATTTGCCCTGTAACATAGCAGCTTCAGCGTATCTAGCTTTCATACACGCTGTCTTATGGCCTGGGAATGGCAAGAATTTATTACAATCCTGATCCAACGGATAATTTTTATGAACAAATTCAATATTATTATATTTTTTCGCCAAATCGTAAAGTTGAATATGTAAAAATCTACAAACCGGACAGTCAAAATCCGAATATACAAAAACTTTAACCGGTGCGTCTTTCGCACCTAATTGATTACCGGAAATAAGATAATCTTCAATTTTTGCTTTTTTATATTTTTGAAACTCTTTATTACTTTTAACGTGCGGAGCGAAAATAAGGCTTGTGCTTGTATAAGTCAACAAAGCAATTGCAGCTATAACAACACCCGTAAAAGCAATTGCATAGGGTTTAATTTTAATAGCATCTAAAAAGTCTGTAACACTTTGTTTCAAAGAGCCAAAGAAAGAACCCTCACTCAAAGGTTTTACCGCAACAAGCGCTATTGCAAGGTTAATCAAATATACTATTGCACAGAATAGACATAACTTTTTAATTTCAAAAAGGCTTATCAACAAAAGAATTACAGAAACAATAAATGAAAACAAGCCTAAAACCGCAATATAATCAAGAGGATTTTTGAAAACTTCCATAAATTTAAAAAGCGGATTGTTTTTCAATTCTTTAGCTTTCAACATCAAGAAAACAAAAGCATACCAGAACATTCCCCAGTAGGCAAGCGGAATTCCAAAGAATTGAGATTCATTTGTACGCGCAACGCCGTCACAGTCGATAAATTCATTAACGGAACAGATACTCGGAGCCGCATCTACAGCGAATAAAGCGTTATAATAAACAACCGCAAGTTCAACAGTTACACAAAGTCCGAGAGCCGCCAGAATAGCAACTATTACCGGTTTTATCTCTTGTTTTATCATATTTTCTCCCCTTATATATTAGCAATAATTTCTTTAATAAGTCCCTTAAATTTATTTTTTGCAAGATTTGCGCTTTCAATAACTTCAGCGTGAGAAAGCTTAGTATTTCCAACACCTGCAGCTTGATTTGTAATGCAACTGATTCCAAGGACATTAAGTCCGCAGTAATTTGCTACAACTGCCTCAGGAACAGTAGACATCCCAACCGCATCAGCGCCTAAAAGTCTGTAAGCCCTGATTTCAGCAGGAGTTTCATAACTAGGACCGGTAGTGGCGAGATATACGCCCTCTCTAAGTTCAATATTCAATTTTTCTGCACAATGTTTTGCAAGTTTACGCAAATCATTTCTATAAATTTCGCTCATATCAGGAAATCTCACCCCTAATGTATCATCGTTTTTGCCGATTAACGGATTAGTTCCCATAAAATTGATATGATCACTGATAAGCATTAAATCTGCCGGATTAAATTCAGGATTAACAGCACCTGCGGCATTTGTCAAAATAAGAGTTTTGATACCTAATGCTTTTAAGACCTTAATCGGATAAGTCACAATATTCAGCGGATGCCCCTCATAGAAGTGAATTCGCCCTTGCATCATTACGACCTTTTTGCCATTAATCTCAGCAAAAACCAGACGTCCTTTATGACCAGCAACGGTTGAACATGCAAAATCCGGTATATCTGAATAATTTATCCCGACATCACAAAATTCATCAGCCAGCTCACCTAATCCGGAGCCAAGAATTATCCCTATTTCCGGTTTAAAATTGTTAGTGCGTTGATTGATGAATTGTATTGTATTTTCCATAAGTCTGTAATTTATCGTTGTCCGTAAGCCAATATTCCTAAATGGAACCCCACCTCAGGTGGCCGTCTAACCTACTAAACGGCTGTCGTCTGCTTCAGACGCTTTAACCATAATAGCGTGTTCAACAGGATTTTCTTTTTTATATTGGCTTTCGTAATTTTCTTCAAAGCTGTATTCTTCGTGCGCTTTTTTAGCTTGATTTTCATCAACCAATTTTTTTGCAAGTTCTGCAATTTCATAAACTAATTGATATCTGTTTTCAGTATTTTCGTTCAAGTCCCAAGCAACTCTAATTATTTGATCCATTTTTACCTCACAATAATTATAATTATCCTTTTTATCATATTATAAGAAAATCTTTTTTGCAAGGGGTAAATATACAAAAATGGGCATTCCAACAAAGAATACACATTTTTATTTTTAAGCTATACCTGCTTACGCATTAATATCTTTAATGCTCAAAGCGATTCTGTGTTCTTGTGGAGTGAATTTCTTAATAAGAACTTCAACAGTATCTCCAACTCTGAACTTGTTGTAAGGGTTGATGTTTTCATCAGAAACTTCTGAAATAGGTAACAATGCTTCAACGCCAGGGAAAATATTAATGAATGCGCCAAAACCTGTAACTTTGTTTACAGTACCTGTGATAACTTGACCTTCTGAGAATTGACCTTCAATTTGTTTCCAAGGATCTTCAGTCATTCTTTTCAATGATAATGAAATACGTTTCAATTCAGTATCAATCTTAATAATTTTAACTTCGATTGTATCGCCAAGAGTTAAAACATCAGAAGGGTGTTTAATTCTAGCCCAAGAAATTTCAGAGATAGGAAGTAGGCCATCGATTCCGTTGATATCAACGAATGCACCGAAATCAGCAATTCTTACAACTTCACCTTTAACAACTGTATCTTCTGTTAATTCAGAAAGGATGTTGTCAACGACTTGATTTCTTTGTTCAGCAACTGCAAGTCTTTGAGAAAGAATAAGTTTGCCTTTTTTAGGATCAGCTTCAAGAACTTTAACTTCAATTTTTTGATCAACAAGACCATCAAAAGGAAGGCCTGTTCTCAATTGGCTTGATGGGATAAAACCTTTCAAGTCAGCAACGTCAACAAGAACGCCGCCTTTAACAATTGAAACAACTTTTGCAAGGATTGTATCGCCTTGAACTTTAGCATCATTAAGTTGTGCCCAGGCTTGAGCAAATGCAATTCTTTTCAAAGATAAAAGCATGTGATTTTCGTCATTTTCTTCTTTTACAACGTAGAATTCTCTAACGTCGCCGATTTCAAGGCTGTCGATAGAATCTGATGGGATTTCATTTTTAGAAAGAAAAGCTTCTGTTTTAGCGCCTTTAACGCATACCAAATAGCCTTCTTGTTCTTTTCTGATGATTGTACCTTCAACGATATCAGCAACTGTGTGTGATTTCGCAAAAGATTCTTCTAATAAACGTTCGAATTCGTCCATTTTTTCAAGTGTTTTTGTCATTTTAATTATTCTCCTTTTTCTAATTTATTGATGACTTCTTCTATTAAATTTTGCGGCGTGGAAGCGCCAGCTGTGACAGAAATATTTTCTGCTTTTTCAATTAATTCTTTATAATTATTCAATTCTTGTGCCGTTTCAATATGAATTGTTTTCGTAAGCGGTTCACAAATTTGCGCGAGGTGAGTTGTATTCGCACTTGTTTTTGAACCAACAACGACCACAAGGTCACTATTTTTAGCAAGTTCTAAAGTTTCTTTTTGCCTGTTCGAGGTACTCGGGCAAATTGTGTTTTCAATCTTCAATTCTTTTGCAAGCGGAACAAGAACATTAATAACCTCCTGAACATGAGAAATCGTCTGAGTAGTTTGAATTACCACGCCGATTCTTTTATGAGATTTCAAAGCATCCTTAACGGCCTGAACCTCATCTACAGAATTAACCACAACAACATTTTCACTATGCAGACAGGCATTCGCTCTTATCGCAATAACTTCAGGGTGATTTTCTTTGCCTATAATTACAACAAAATACCCTTCATCTGCCAGATTAACCGCCTTTTGCTGAACCTTTTTAACATCAGGGCATGTCAAATCGACGACTTCAAAACCTGCCTCTTTAATCTGTTCAATGCGCTCAGGAGTTTCACCATGAGAACGTATAATACAAATTGCATTGTCAGCATTTACAGGAAGTTCATCCACTGTAAAAATCCCTAATTCTTCAAGCTCTTTTGTTACAAGCGTATTGTGAATTAACGCCCCGAGAATATATATTTTTTTATTTGGATTGTCGATTTTAAGCTTTTTTGCAGTATCAACGGCTTTTTTTACACCGTAACAAAACCCTGCGGATTTAGCTGATTGAATATTTTTCGGCAATTTAAAAAATCTTCTTTCTAAAAAACTCGCTGACACTTACGTCAACTGTACTTTTATTTAATTATAAAAAAATATAAAAATCAATAGCAAAAAATTTTACACTTAGTTTTATATTAACAGGAGGCTATAAGTGAAAATAAACTTTATAAATCGTAAAAGTAATGGACACAGTATTGTAAGAACTTACCATAATATAAAAGCAAACAGAAACCGTACCGCTTTTATTGCGGCAGGTGATTTCGCAATTGCGGCAGCAGCTGCTAAAGTTAAAGAGCCTTTTTATACCACAGTTTTTGGAGCTTTAAGTTGTGCACTATTAAATTGCGTAGAAAAAAATAATAAATTATTAGAACAGCTTAAACCGCATTATAATGAAATAGTCAAACGCGCAGAACAAATTTATTCAAAAAACAAATAATATATCCGGAGATTCTATGAAAACACAAAAAGTTAACTTTTTTACAATATGTATAAACCATTTAACTCCAAACGGCAGAAATGCCAACCTTGAAATCGCAGAAATGCAAGGTAAAATTTACCAAAAACGTTTAAAAAACGGAAATATCGCATTGCTGAATGAACATAAAGCAGGTGACACTTTTATGTTAATAAAAAAAGATGGCACATTGAGCATTAAAGAAACCAAAAAGAAAGAGAACGGAGAAAACAAACTTATATCTATTACAAAAACATTTTATGAAAAATCTTTACAAAAAATCAAAGAGATAAAAAAAGAAGTATTATACTCATTGCCTGAAAACAAAATTGAAGAAACGGCACGAAAAATAAGCTATCTCGACGGCCCATCCGGACTAAAGGTAATAAGTGCAGGAAACAGAAAAACACCGTTTCATCAAACGAGATTGGCCGGAAGTCTTCATCCAAGCATGGCAGAAAAAACAGTCATGCCAAACGGCGACGTTGTATATGTCGAACGCTATGCCCAGAACCCGGAGGAATTAAAAACACTCGGGCTGTAATGCAGATATTAAAAAAGACTCCGCAAAGGAGTCTTTTTTAATATGGGCCGCAGTGGACTCGAACCACCGACCTCACCCTTATCAGGGGTGCGCTCTAACCACCTGAGCTAGCAGCCC
>CANAJP010000016.1 GCA_947361615.1 uncultured Candidatus Melainabacteria bacterium
TCACGGGCTGATGTTGAAAAGGTTGCCAGTGCGATGAAAAATAAAAAAGGATTGAGCGCTGAGATTCACTATCTTGATGGTTCTAACGTTGGTGCATTAAAACAGCGGTTCCCGCAACTGGCAAACTCCCTTGATGTTGTGGCTCGTGGCGGTAATGCTTTTTATACAGATAAGGGGAATTTCGCCTGTGCGCCTAAGTCTAAGCCTTCATTGATTTTGCACGAATTGGGACACGCAACGAATTTTGAAAAAAGTACGGTCATGAAAGGTTTGCAAAAACTTCGTGTTGTGGGTGCGTTTGCGCCGATGGCGATTGCATATTTGAACAGGGCATCGGGTGAACGTAGCGACGGCACGAAAAACTTCTGGGAGCGTAACGCAGGAAAAATTGGTTTTTGCGCATTTTTGCCGACTATTATTGAAGAAGCGGCGGCGTCAATCCGTGGAATTAACGCTGCGAAAAAGACGCTTGGTGCGAGGGCGAACCTTGGCGCGTTGAAGAAAAATTATGCACTTGCGTGGATGACGTACGTTCTAGCCGGAATAGGTACGGGTATCGCCGCTAAACTCGCGATTACGAAAGAATAATTATGATGTTTTAATAATCGCAAAGTATCTATTGTTATACAGTAAGTTCATACTAACCAGGCTTTCTTTTGGCGTTAGTGGTAATATGCTTCTGTCTTTTCCTTTTATGTATTTTAAACGTGCAAATTGTATATTACCTATTTTTAATAGATTTCTACGTCTATAGCTATCAAGCCAGGAACCGTTAAAGTGGTGAATTGCGTAATTTTCTTTGTTATAATCATTTACACAAAAATAATGGTAAGGGTAAATCATGCAGTTATCACATAATTGTAACACCTTTGTTCCGTCAAATGGACGTTGAACATTGAAGTTTTTAACAAAATATTCGGTGATATGTGCAGTGTTGGGAGTTATATCAAGCCCCTTTTGAGTTTCGAAAGTATTAACTTCATAATAGTTAAGTAAATCTTTAATTATATTGCTATTCATCTTCGCTCCCATAAATGCAGAACATATAGGAGAATAATTGTTTTCATATAATTCAAAACAACTTACAAAATCATGTGTGAGGAATTTATCAATATTTTGTGTGATTTCAACATCTGTATCAAGATATATTCCACCATAATTATATAGTGCATAAAGTCTGATATAGTCGGAAACAAATGCCCATTTTTTATTTTCAAAAGCTTGTTGTGAATAAGTGTTTTTTATATGCTCAAATTTTTCATTATTCCATTCAACAATTTCATAGTCAGGACAGAATTTTTTCCAGCTTTCTATGCATTTTTGTACAAATTCAGGTTTTTTCTTATCACCAACCCAAACATAATGTATGATTTTGGGAATCATAACTTCCTCCTATCAACATTCATTATCTACAAATTTGTGGAGTATGTCAACGATGTGAATATTAAAAGTATTGTCTGTTGATTGTTTTTTCGCTATCATAATATTATGGAAATAAAACAACTTTTAAACGATGTGAATAAACGTTTTCTTGCTATCAAGGAGTGTCTTTGACCCTGAAAAATTAGAGCAAGAACTCGCAGGCTTAGAGAACGAAATGCAATCGCCTGATGTTTGGGCTGACAAAAATAAATCTTCTGAGCTTGGTGCCAAAATCAAAGACCTTAAAGAGGTTTTAGGACTTTTAGAGTCGTGGTCAGGCGTTATTGAAGATACAAAAGTCGCGCTTGAAATTGAGGACACTGAACTTCTGGCTGAAAGCGAAACCGCACTTTTGTCCGCGCAAAATGAGATAGAAAAGTTTGAAATCCGTCAAATGCTTAACGGTGAATATGACGATGCGGACGCGATTATAACTGTTATCGCTGGTGCAGGCGGAACAGATGCACAGGACTGGGCTAGTATGCTTTTGCGTATGTATCTTCGCTGGGCAGAGCAAAGAGGGTGGAAAGCTGAACTGCTCGACAAACTTGATGGCGAAGAGGCTGGAATTAAATCCGCAACGGTTAAAATTTCCGGCAAATTCGCGTTTGGTTACACGAAAGCAGAGCGTGGAGTTCATCGTTTAGTCAGAATTTCGCCGTTTAATGCTAACGGCAAGCGTCAGACAAGTTTTGCGTCGCTTGAAGTTTCGCCGATTATCGAGAATTTTGAAAAAAATATTGTTATTCCACCAGATGATTTGGAAATCGACACAATGCGTTCTGGCGGTGCAGGCGGTCAAAACGTTAACAAAGTTGAAACTGCGGTAAGAATTCTGCACAAACCGACAGGAATTGTCGTTAAATGCCAGCAGGAACGTTCGCAGCTTCAAAACCGCGAAAACGCTATGCAAATGCTGGTTTCTAAGTTGCTTGCAATGAAACAGGAAGAACACGAGAAAAAACTCGCGGAACTCAAAGGGCAAAATGTGGATGTAAATTTTGGTTCACAAATCCGTTCATACGTTTTTCATCCGTATAAAATGGTCAAAGATCACCGTACAGGCTTTGAAGTTGGAAATGTTGACGCTGTTATGGATGGTGATTTGGACGGCTTTGTTGACGCGTATTTAAAACAAAATGTGTTGTTATGAAAGAACTGAAGCTTTATCTTGAATATCTTGCACTTGAAAAAGGGCTTTCTTCAAACACTGTTGATGCTTATGAGCGTGATATTAAAGCTCTTGTTGAATTTTGTGCGATGCCGTTGAATTTGATTGAACGCCAGAATATCAGTGCTTATCTTTATTTTTTGAAGACAGAGAAATATAAAGCGTCAAGTATTGCCCGTAAAATCGCCTCTATTAAAGGTTTTTATCGTTGGGCATGCACAAACGGGTCTTTCAAGAGTAATCCGGTGGAATTTTTGGAGCAGCAAAAACTTCCTAAACGCTTGCCAAAGGTTTTGACTGTTGAGGAAATTACAGAAATTCTATCTCAAGATTTGACAGACGAACAGCTTGTGGTTGTGGAACTTTTGTACGGCTGCGGTCTGCGGGTTTCGGAACTTGCGGAGTTGAGCGTTAATAATATTGATATTCGCGCTAAATATCTTCGCTGTTTTGGTAAAGGTTCAAAAGAGCGGATTGTGCCGCTCAATAAAAACGCGATTAAGGCCTTAAAGGAATACTTTCCTAAACGTGAGTATCTTATTAATAAATACGAATTGACGACAAAGCGTCTTTTAATTCAGCCTGATGGTCGCGAATGTAACAGGCAGGATATCTGGTATTTTATAAGGCGGCAGGGGCAAAAAATTAATAAATCAATTTCGCCGCACACTCTCCGTCATAGTTTTGCGACACATTTGCTTGAAAACGGTGCGGATTTGCGTGTTGTTCAGGAGCTTTTAGGCCACAGCGATGTTGCAACAACACAGCTTTACACACACATCAGTAAAAAAAGATTAAAAGAAGTTTATTTTGATATAAATAAATAGAAAGGCGCTTGTCTTACAAGCGCCTTTGATTTATCTTTTTACGCAACGTGCAGCCAGTTTTAAGCTTTTCAGGTCTGAAAAACGATGACCGTTAAATGATGCAGTCAATGCTCTTTCAGAATTTAATACTGTACTTGACCAGTATGTTGCATGAGGCGTTGCTGTTATATTAAAAATATCTTTGTTAATAATCATTGCTGCCAGTTCATCAATATTTGGAAGTCTGCTTGTTGAATCTTGTTCCGTGCAGGCTCTTGAGGCTCCTGTCCATTCTATTGTTGAATTGTTATTTGCACTTACTGTTGACGATGGCATCGGTGCAACCGTGATGGAGTCCGTAGCATTAAAAATGGTTATTACCCCAATATCTTTACCTGCAGTATTTGGGCCTTTACTGCCGTTAAGGTCGTAAATAAGATTCACACACATATTTGCCTCAGGAAATCCGAATACATTTCCAGCTGAGGTTAAAGTGTCTTCGTTGAGATAATCTGTCCTGCAGGATTGATTGTAAAAAGCGAGAATGCTTTCACCATTTTGAGTTTCAAACGCTGCGGCTTTTGTGTTAAGTGTGGAGAACGAACTCCCCGACCAAGCAACGCTGCTGAATGCTGAATGTAAAGAATAAAGTGTTGTAGGCATTGGGGTAGATACTCCGCCCAGGTTTGTCAACGCTGATACAATGCCGCAATCGCTAAGATGTTCGTAATCACAAATATTGTTAACTTTTAAAACCTTTGAAAGGCCGGCGGTAATAAATGTTTCTGCAACGGTATCGACAGCGTCGCTTGCTCCCTCCGAACTCGCTTCTTTTAATTCTCCATACCCGTTTAGAGCTGGCATAAGTGAAACGGCCTGCGATATACGCGCATACAAAGCTTTTCTCTGGGTGTTCCAAGTTCTCTCGTTGATGTTTCCTGTTAAACTGGGTAGAGTAATAGCGGCAACGACGCCGATGATGGTGAGTGAGAGTAGTATCTCCGCCATGGTGAATGCTGAATCATACCCCCCCCCCCCGACTTATCAGGCCCATACTACAAGGGTTTTCAGGTTTTGTTTTCATGCTAAATGCTCCTTTCTAAAATTCGTCGAAACTATAGAGCCGCTTCAGACGGCCTTTCTTTTCCACTTTAATATTAAACTATTTTGTGGAAGGTGTCAATCTTTTGTCTTTCGTGCTATTATGATGATGCGATGTTAGAACTGTATGTAACTGAAACTGAAAAAAATACGGGTAAGATAGTTTTTTCTGCGGGGCTTGCAGGAACCATGCAGGCACTCGGTTACTATACAACTCTTTATAAGCCTATTCAGACAGGCGCAATGCCCGATAAATACAATATCTTGAAATCGCGTGATTTAGAGTTTATGAAGTACGTTGATTCATATATGGAAACTTTTTCAACGTATATGTTCAAGTCCGACGCAAGCCCTGTTATCGCGGCTGCACTTGAGGGCGTTGAGATAGATGTTGATTTGATTTATCAGGATTATATGACGTTTTCTAAGAATTTTGAATGCATTGTGACAGACGGGATTTCTGGGCTTACGTCGCCTATCACACGGAAATTCCTTGAGGCGGATTTGGTCAAAAACCTTTCGCTTCCTGTTGTACTTGTTGCGCCGGCGCAGGTGTCATCAATTAACAATACGATTATGGCGGTTCAACAGGCGCAAAACAGCGGTGTGGAACTTCGCGGAATCGTGCTTTCAACCTCAGAGGGGCTTGTAGGCGAAGAATCTGCGACGATTAAACTTATTCAGGAATACACGGGCGCCAGGGTTAAAGGCATTTTTAACAAGCTTAAAGATGAGTTTGAAGTTAATCCTAACGATATCATCGCAAATATTATTACTGACGTTGATATTCAGGAGCTTTTTAAAGTTCCGATTGCTAAGTTGAGATTTTAGGAGTATAATTCGGATATGTTAATTTATGAAATAGCTGTAACAGTATTATTTTTCGCGGCGTTGCCGTTTATTTATGTCGTAAGAGCGGCTAAGGGTAAATATATGTATGGTTGGCGCGAAAAATTCGGGATTTTGAACCCGCCTCAGATGAGTGAGAAAAGAATTATGTTCCACGGGGTGTCTGTGGGTGAGGTTATTGCGCTTGAAAACCTTATCAAAAAAGCAAAAGAAACTTTTCCGGATTACGAAATTATTGTGACAACAGGCACCAAAACAGGTCAGGAAATCGCTCAGAAAAAATACGCAGAAGTCGCAAGTTTCATAACTTATTTCCCGTATGATGTTCCGGTTTTTATAAGAAAATTTTTAACAAAAGTCAAGCCGTCGATGGTTTTTATCGCTGAAACCGAATTGTGGCCTGCTTTTTCTTATTATTGTAAAAAAAGAAATATTCCGCTATTCATTATTAACGGTAGGATTTCAGACGCAACTTATAATTCTTACAAGATGTTCAAATTTTTCTTTGCAGGCATGTTGAAGAATTATACGGGCGTTTATACGCAAAGCCAAATTGATAATGATAAGATGGTTAGTATTGGCGCAAACCCTGAAACAACAAGGGTTATGAAAAATTTGAAGTTTGACGTTAAACGCAAAGAGTGCGATATTGAAATCGGGCAGAATTTTGGCCGTGTAATTATTGCAGGAAGCACACACGCGGGAGAGGACGAAATTGTTTTGGACGCGTTTTCTGAAATCAAGAAAAAATTTGCAGACGCTAAACTTTTGCTAGCGCCGCGTCATCCGCAAAGGGTTCCACAGGTTTCAGAACTTGTTGAGAAAACAGGTTTGAAATTCGGTTTTCGTTCTAAAAATGATACGTTTGAAAACAACGAAATAGTAATTCTTGATACGCTTGGGGAATTAGGCAAAATGTATTCTATCTGTGATTTTGCGTTTATCGGCGGAAGCTTTAACAAAACAGGCGGTCACAATCCGCTTGAGGCTGTTGTTTATGATAAACCGGCGATTACAGGGCCGTCAATCCATAATTTCCGCGATATTTACTGGCTTTTAAGCCAGACTGCAGCGGGTAAAATAGTTCAAAACGGTCAAGAATTAACTGATTATATGGAAAAACTTTTAGGCGATAAAGCGTTCTACGAAAAAGCATGCGAGGATTGCAAAACTGTTTTCGCAGAACAGCAAGGCGCGTTGAATTTCGTTATTGATAGAATTAAGCAAGAAATAGGAGTATAAAAGATGATATCTGCCATTGTTCAAACATTTGTCACAATTGTGATTGCGTACATTATTGGTTCAATCCCGACTGGATACCTTATTGTAAAACACTTTAAGGGTGAAGATATTCGCAAAATCGGTTCAGGTTCTACCGGCGCAACTAATGTTAAACGAGTTATGGGCAAAAAATGGTTCTTTATCACGCTTTTCTTAGATATGTTTAAGGGAATGTTACCTGTATTGTTAGCGCAACATTTTACAGTGGCGTTTTCAGACTGGGGCGTACTGCCTGTGCTTGCAGCGGTTGCGGTATTGCTTGGACACAGCAAATCAATTTTCCTCGGGTTTACCGGCGGAAAATCTGTTGCTTCAGGTGTTGGAACAATTCTGGCGCTCAACTGGATTGCAGCTGTGGTTTTTGGAATTGTTTGGGTTGCGATTACTAAAACAACAAAATTTGTTTCACTCGGCTCAATTATTGCAATCTGGTCAACACCTTTGACAATGTTTTTGACCGGTTCACCGATTGCATACGTTGCTTACGCTGTAGTTGGCGCAATTTATATTACATATCTCCACCGTGAAAATGTTCAACGATTGATTAAGGGCGTTGAGAATAAAACAGAGTTTTAAATCGCGTAAGCCGGTGTTCGCGGTGTTGGCTTGCGTGAGCAAGACAAGCAGGCGAACATAATATCAGCGACGTTTCAATTTTCAACGAGATTGATAATCTCGGAAGAAAATTGGCAGGAGCTAAGTAATTACAAAAAGAAAAGTCCTTAATATTTAAGGACTCATACATAAAATCTTGGGAGGAGATTTTGGAATAGTTGTACATGCATGATACTACAAGATTTCAAATCATGACACAAATTGGCAAATATGTTACAAAAATTTTACAATTATGAGAAAAACCGAGAGTAATTTTTATTTTTTGAAGGAAGTTAATCGTAATATTTTTAAGCTGGCACGTGAGGCCGAGGCGCTTTATCGTGACGAGTATTTTCAGCAGTGTATGACCCAGACACGGTGCTTTGCGGAAAATGTTTGCCGCGAACTTCTCAATGGAAACCATCAACCGTCAGACACTTTTGATACAATGCTTGCGAATTTAGATGATTATTTGATAAATTGTACCGAAAAACGTGAACTTATTAGCGATTTGTATTTTTTGAAAAAGGCTGGAAATCAGTCCGTACATACACGTGCGGTAGACAAAGACGGGATTAAGGCGTTGGAATGTTTGCAACGGGCTTTTGAGGTCGCGGTGATGTTTTATGCGGCGAAAAATGGTGAAGATAGCGAGGTCGCGAAGCTTCTTTTTGACGAAGAACTTCTAGTGACAGGCAAACGCAGCAAAGATAAAAATACTTTAAAAGAAAAATATCTTCAAATGCAGGCAAAAGAGGAGGAGATGGAGCGTCGGAAAAAAGTTCAACAGGCGCCGAAAAAACGAAAATCTTCAAAGTCTAAGTTTGATAAATACCCGACAGTCGCAAAATCAAGCCCGACACCGTTTTTCACTTTGCATCGTAAGATTAAGATTGGAATTTGGGGTGCGCTTGTAATTTTAAGTCTTTTGACGCTAGGTATAATAAAATTGCTTCTTGTAATCTAAGTTTACAATTCATCACTTGCTGCGCAATTTTTGTTTTGTGCCTCCGTTATAAATATTATAAAGGTATGTGTTTTAATGTTGCGAATAAATAGTATTAATATTAATCCTAACAACCAAATCAAGTACGTTACAGCGCCGGTTTTCCGCGGCGAGCCGAATGATGTTAAAAAGCCGGAAGAGGCTCAGGCTCAGCCTGCTGTTACGCCTGATTTTAATGTTAAAAAGCCGATGGCGTATAATAAGATTTACGAGGCCGAATTGCCGTTTGACTTGAAAGCGCATTATTATAAGCTTGCCAACGGGCAAAAAGTCGTAATCGTGCCAAAAGAGGGCGCGACTGTGTTGAAAACTTATGTCAATACTGGCTCAATGAACGAAACGGACAATATTCGCGGAATTTCTCACTATCTTGAACATAATTTCTTTAACGGCTCAGACGGTTTGGAAAAAGGCGAATTCTTCAAAACTGTCGATAAAATGGGCGCTTATACTAACGCTGCAACAGGCATGGCAGAAACAAATTACTTTATCAAGTCTAATCTCTTGAAAGATACGGATTTTGAAGAGCAGATGAAAATTCATGCCTCAATGCTTCAATCGCCGAAATTTGCGCTCGAAATGCTTGAAAAAGAAAAAGATATCGTAAATTCTGAGATTAATATGATTACTTCTGACCCTGTGAACATCGGGTTGAATAAAATGATTAAAAATCTCTACAATATCGATACAAAATCAGTGGATTTAATCGGCGGCACAACTGACAATATTAATAATATTACGCGTGAAGATGTTGTAAATTACTATAATCAAAACTACTATCCAGCCAATATGACGACGGTTATCACCGGTGACGTTAAGCCGGAAGAGGCCATAGAACTCGTTTCTAAGTATTTTACATCTGACAAACAGCCTTCCGAACAGCGTTATTTTGAGGACTTGAAACCTATCAATAAACCTGTACGCGAAGATATAATTTCTGATAAAGCAAAAGCAACAACAATAATCGTAGGTTTTAACGGGCCAGAGTCCGATAATATTGAGGACAAAGTTAAGATGATTGCGTTGAATATGGTGCTTTCAAACCTTAGCAGTTCTCGTTTGGAAGATAAATTAAAGGATTTGAATACTTCTTTGTTTATCGATGATGAGAAAATTTCCAGCAAAAAAGGTGCTCCCCGCGCGTTGATTGCGGCTGCGCAGACAACTGAGGAAAATTCTGAGAAAGTTCTTAAAATGTTCTATCAGGAAGTTGAAAATATTAAGGTTAATCCACCTACAGAAGAAGAACTTGAAATCGCTAAAAAGCAAATGCACAAAATATTCTCTTCTGTTTTTGAAACCTCCGCTTCAACAAACAGTCTGATTGGCGAAGTCCTTTTAGATAGCAGTTTCGACGAAATTACACAGTTTGAAAAACTCGTTGATGGCCTGACTTCTAAGGATTTGTCTGACACCGCTAAAAAATATTATGACCTGAACAAGGTTGCCATAACAGTCGTTCATCCGAAATCTGCAGATGAAACCAAAATTAAAACAAATTACAACAACGCGAAAAATATTTCATTCGGTGCTGCAAGCAGAGTTTTCAACGAAGACGATGTGAAATCTTTTGTTCTTCCTAACAATATGCAGGTTGTAACAAATAATATTAAAACTAATCAGGCAAATTTGATTTTTGACGTAATGATTCCGCACAGTGAAGAAACTTCCAAAAAACGGGGTGCCGGTGCGATTTTAGACTATATGCTTAATCAAGGCACTATGATCAAAAACAAAAATGAACTTGCTAAAGAACTTGAAAAAATGGGTATTAGCGGAAATTTCCACGCCTCTCTTCGTGGAATCGGTGCCAACATGCAATTCGCCTCAGAAGACAGCGAAAAAGCGCTTGATTTGATGAAGGAAGTTCTCAACAGTCCACGTTTTACAGAGGAAGAATTCCACCACGCAAAAGCGTTCGTAATTGATGCGCTTTCAATTTCTAACAAATCTGCAAATGATAAGCTTCTTGAAACTCTATTCCCTGATGAGCCTGCGGGTATGACAAAGGCTGAAATGATTGAAGCGGTTGAAAATTCAACGCTTGAAGATGTTCAAGAACTTTATAAAGACATTATCTCACGCGCTCAGGCAAGTATCGTAATGTCTGCACCGTTTGAAAAGAAACCGGAATTGCAAAATGCTTTGTTTACTAAAATGAATGACTTCCCGACGTTTAAAAAGTTTGCTCATTCAATGCGTAATAACTTTAAGCCGCTTGATAAAACAATTGTTGTAACCGATCAAGATGCACGAAATCAGGCGAAAATAATTGAGGCTTTCACGTTTAAAAATTCTGGCAACATGAAAGATGAATTGACAATCAAGCTTATGACAATGATTTTGGGAGATGGTTCATCCTCAAGACTATTCAATGACCTGCGTGAAACCCGAAAATTAGCGTATTCTGTCCGTGCCGGACTTGATAACATTGGAAATACAGGCATGATAAAACTTTCAATCGGAACAACAACCGAAAATGTTGATACCGGAGAAATCAGCTATGATAACGTTCAAAAAGCAATCACGGGCTTCAACGAAAACGTTGAACGTATGATTAACGAGAAAGTTTCTGATGAGGAGCTTGAAAGCGTAAAACTTGCGATGAAAAACGCAATGCTTAACGCAACTGAACACCACGTTGGCAAAAGCGATTTATTGAGTGATAGTTTGGATAGCTATTATGGCCTGACTTATTCAAATCAAAAATTCGATTTAATTGATAAAATTACAGCCGAAGATATTCAAAACGCCGCGAAATATGTGTTTGCAGGCAAGCCAATCTACTCAATTCTTGCGACCCAAAACACTCTCGATTATAACAAAGAATATTTTAAGTCGCTGGAAGCTTAACTGAATGCCGCAAATGAACGTTCAACGTTTTTACTTATGACGTTTTTAAGTGAATCGACTTCTTGCTGCATTGCTGAATGTTCGGTGTCGAGTTTTCTTAGTTCCTGATCATATTTTTTGTCTTCACACTGGATTTCTCGTATAGCTTTGTTGTATTCGGCTTCGGCTTTGGCGATTTTAGTGTCGTCTTGAACCTCGCGAATGTCGGCGGTGCTGGTGAATTCAACCCCGCTCCATTTGATGTAACCTTGAATGTTGAGGCTTGCTTGCTTCATTGTGATAATTCCGTTGGTGAGTGCGTGTTGAATCCAGTCCGGATTTGACGCTAATTTTGCCTCTTTTTGGCTTAGAGCTTTGTAGTGATTTTTGCCCTCGCCTTTGGTTTCGCTTTTTAATTCATTTTCAAGTTTGTAATCAATAACATTAGTTTTTTCATCATGTACAGGAGTGAGCATTTGGGGTGAATCATTCCCGTTCATCGCATACCATAGGTTTATGTACCATTGGGCTTTTGTACTGTCGGCAATTTTGTATTGCGGAACTTTTGGAGGATCTATTTCTTGCAGCATTTGCATATCGCCCTCAGTGAAGTTTATTAGCACAGCTTTTATCTCTGCGGCTTCGGTTAAAAGTTCCTTTTCTAACGCATAGTCGATATCAATGGCTTTTTGTTTGAGCGACTTTAGTTCATAAGTTCCATCTTCTGTAAGTTTATAGTCGCTTAAAAGAATCCATCTGTCCCGTTCTTTAGTAATAAGTGCTTTTTCTTCGGTGTTGTTCTGTTGTTCGGTAGTTAATGCACTTTGAGCATCATTTAAGAGGGTTTGTGCTGCCGTAATTTCTTCTTCGGTTGCTTCTTGAGAGGCTAAAAGCGCCTCATATTTTGACTTAGCGGTATTAAATGTTTCTTGTGCCTGAAATTCATCAGCAAAAATTTTATTATAATTGTTGTATACTTCTTCAAGCTTATTTTCTTTGACGTCATCTTCTGCGCCGTCATATTGGTCATCGCCGTCACACAGAAATATCGGTTCTCCATTGCTGTATGTCATATTCAGCGCTGATGAAATAGTATTGAATTCAGGTTTTTTACCTAAGTTGCCCTCGTTATTAAGAATTTTATGGGAGTCTCCGGTACTTGTTGTGTAGTCTTTTTCTGAAATACGCTTGTCTCTTTCACTGTCATAATCAACAAGATGTGAAATAATATGTCTATAGCAATTGGTAGTTCCGTCTAAGGCGTGTTTGTAACAGCTGTCTTCATCTGTTGGGTTATCTGATGTCCCAACAATAGCGCTGAATTGTGAATATAGTGATCCCTCAGCTACAGCTTCTTGATAATCATTGTAGGTTTTGAGTTGCTCCTGATATATTGGGTCATTAATATCGTAGTATGGAAGAGGTTGTTCATTTTCCCAGATGATAATGTTGTATTTATCAAGAAAGTTTTTTAAATTTTTTGTGTTTCTAAAGTTTTCGGCGTCTTGTTCGCTTACGATTACCTGTCCGTCTGCATTGTAAATATTGTATTGATTTTTGAGCGGGCTGTAAGAGTTAAGCGTGTTAAATGTGAGCGTAACTTTGTCTTGAATCCCCGTTTTATCGTACGATATATATTCTATTTTTGTTGAATTGAGTGCATTGATGTATTTGTCAGTGGCTTTTACATTTTTGTTAGCAAGTTGAATTTTGCTGTTTGTTATGAATTCAGACTGTAATTCATTGTTGTTTAGTCTTCTTGTAATGCTTAAAAGTCTTGCTTGTGATGCTGATAGTCCCATAGTTTGTTTCCTTTTTTGCGTAACACAATATACATTGTGTTGTGTGTTAGGAATAAGAAGGAATTTCAGCCTTTTTGCTGTAAATTTATATGTAATATTCCTTAATAATTGATGCTTGAAGTTAAAGATATCACTGTTTTTCGCCGATATGTACAACACAATGTATATTGTGTTGTACGATATTTTCTCCTTTTTTCATAATAAAAAACCTTACACTATAGTGTAAGGTTTTCTTTTGGTATAAATTAATCTTTGTTAAATATTCATTGCTCGTAAGATGTCGGTCATCTCGCTTGATGTCTTTTTAACGTCAGCGTTTGAATATTTTATCGCGTTGTCAGGATCTTTTAAGCCGTTTCCTGTCAAAATACAAACGATTTTAGAGCCTGCTTTTATCTGGTCTTTGAATTTGATTAAGCCCGCAACTGACGCCGCGCTTGCAGGTTCGGCCAGAACGCCCTCGCAAGATGCAAGAAGTTTATAAGCTTTTACGATTTCTTCGTCAGTAACACAATTAATCATACCGTTGCTTTCGTCGCGTGCTGCTTCTGCCTGTTTCCAGCTTGCAGGGTTGCCGATACGGATTGCTGTTGCAAGTGTTTCCGGTTTTAGAATTCTTTCACCGCGAACGATTGCCGCAGAACCCTCTGCTTCAAAGCCCATCATTTTCGGTAATTCTTTTATTTTTCCAAGAGCGTGGAATTCTTTGTAACCTTTCCAGTAAGCCGTGATATTACCCGCGTTACCCACAGGAATAAAGTGGTAATCAGGCGCCTGCCCCAGAGCGTCAATAATTTCGAACGCGCCTGTTTTTTGTCCTTCAATTCTGTACGGGTTAACAGAGTTTACAAGCGTAATCGGGTATTCGTCAGAGATTTTTCTGACCATTTCGAGTGCTACGTCAAAGTTACCGTTGATTGCAATGATTTCTGCTCCGTACATCATTGCTTGAGAAAGTTTTCCGAGTGCTATATAGCCATCAGGGATTAAAACAAAAGTCTTTAAACCGCCTTTTGCACCGTATGCAGCCGCAGAGGCGCTTGTATTACCTGTTGAAGCGCAGATAATAGCTTCAGAACCAGCTTCTTTTGCTTTAGAAACAGCCATTGTCATTCCACGGTCTTTGAAGCTTCCGGTCGGGTTGCAACCCTCAAATTTCAAATAAATTTCAGCGTCCACTCCGATTTTTTTTGCTAAATTAGCGCATTTTATTAAAGGTGTGTTTCCCTCGTTTAAAGTGATTACGGGTGTTTTTTCGCTAACAGGTAAGTATTCTCTGTAAGTATTTATTAATCCTTGATAATACATAACTTTCTCCTTTGTAATTATTTTAGCACAAAAAATGTTGACATGTCCTAAAACATAGTTTAAACTAACAATAGATTATCGAAGAAAGGATGGAATTAATTATGAAAAACAAACTTGTAAACATGTTATCAGGGGGGGGGGGGGAGCTATCTTAACGGATGTGTAGTGCCGGCGCGGCCTCACGAGAGTGAGGACGGCAGGGCACGAAACTGGACGATGCCGCCGTTGCGACAAAGGCGTGAGCCGTCGGAGCGGCCAAATACCGCAAGTGTTGATAACACTTGCAAGGTATTTGACAGGCGGGAGAACCAACGTTGCGCATTCACTATGGCAGAAATTTTGTTATCATTAACAATTATTGGTGTAGTCGCGGCCATTACACTGCCAAGTTTAACCGGAAATATTAATGAGCGGACATGGAATACCCAGCGTAAAGCCCTTTATGCGCGTTTTAGCCAGGCAATAGCCCTAATGCCTGCGGTAAATGGATACGGAACTGTTAAAGAAGATGCAAGTGGTAGTACTATTGAAGATACTGCGGCTGAATCTTTTATCACAAACGGGTTGAGCAAAGTTCTTCAAATAAATAATATTTGTGATAGCGAACATCTGGTTGATTGTGGTGTTTCTTCGTCAATTATGACATTAGCCGGCTCTAAAATTGAACTCCCTAAAACGATGAATGCACTTAATCCATTAATGACTGGTTCGTTTAATAACCATGTGCAGTCATTTTACATAAAAAATACCAGAGCTGCTGCGTTTGAAACAAAAAATGGAGAAAGTATTGTTGCCTACGTAAATCCGGGTTGTGTTGGAAATTTGCAATCAATGCAATTTGGTTATGCTGCAGGTGGTCTAGAGGCAGGTGACCTTTTTCAAAGAACTGTATGTGCTAATTTTATTTATGACTTAAACGGAAATAAAGGGCCTAACACAGTTGGCAAAGATATTGGAGTTATGACGGTGATGTATCCAAGTGACCCTGTTATTGTTGCACCTTATCCTGCATCAAAAATACTGGCTTCACAGAATTTGAATTCAGCGACCAAAGCTTGTACAAATTTTGACTCTGAATTTAGAATGCCAAATTTGGAAGAAGCTTATTCTATGTTTGTAAATAATAATTTATTAAAACCCACTAATTTTAGTGCAACAAACTACTGGTCATCTCATAGGGCGGTAAGGCCACCAAATGTATCTGTTGGTATTGGTGTAAAGATGGGTACTGGTGAAATTGATGATTGGACTTTAGGTAATACAAATCCTAAAACATGGTGTGTAAAAAGATAACATATATGTCCGAGAAAGGCTCGCGATAAGGAACGTGAGCGAGCCTTTAGAGTGGCGTATTAGACAGCGTAGCCGGATTCGGCTTGCGTGGAGCAAGACGAAACGGCGGAGAACTGCTTTTAACTAAAAAAGGCGCTCAATGAGCGCCTTTTTTAGTTTTGAACTCTAATAAAACTTGTGACAGCATTTATTGTGTCGTCGGCTTCGAGAGTTTTTATTGTTTGTTTAACATCATGCTCACGTGCGAGTTCAGTGATTACGCAAATGTCTGCGGTATTATTTTCTTCTACCCCGCGTTGAACTATGCTTGAAAGGCTTATGTTATTTTCAGCACAGATTAAGCCGATTTTACCGATAGCGCCTTTTTCGTTTTTAGCGTTAATTGAAAGATAGTATTTGTTTTGAGTATCTTCAATGTTAATCATTTCTGCAGCTTCTTTGTGTTTGCAACGCATCATTGGAAGCAGATATTCAGTTTTTCCAAATTCATCAGCTATTGAAAGAATGTCGCCAACAACGGAGCTTGCTGTTGGGAATTCGCCTGCGCCTGCACCTGAAAGAGCTATGCTGCCTACCGGATGGCCTTCAAGTTTTATGGCGTTTTTGACATAATCAATGTGTGCAAGGATTGAATCTTTTGATACAAGCATTGGATGAACGCGAACATCTACTCTGCCCTGTTCATCAACCTGTGCCAGCGCTACAAGTTTAATTTTATAACCTAAATCATTTGCGGCTTTGATGTCTTGAGCTTTTATTTTGGAAATTCCCTCTTTGTAAACGTTTTCGATATTGATACGTTTTTTGAATGAAATAGATGAAAGAATTGCTATTTTGTACGCGGAGTCATATCCTTCAACATCGCTTGTAGGGTCAGCTTCTGCGTAACCAAGTTTTTGGGCTTCTGCGAGAACATCTTCATAAGAAGCACCGTCAATATCCATTTTGGTCAAAATATAGTTTGTTGTACCGTTTAAAATTGCCTCTATTTTGGAAATACTGTTTCCGGCAAGAATTGTTTTTACCGGCATGATGATTGGAATTCCACCTGCAACAGCGGCTTCATAAAGTACAACACGGTTGTTGGTTTCTGCGTGGCGGAAAAGTTCTTCACCATGTTTTGCAAGAAGTTCTTTGTTGGCTGTAACGATGTGTTTGCCGTTTGTTATTGCGCATTTTATCAGGTCAAATGCCGGTTCAATTCCGCCAATGAGTTCTGCAACGATATCAATTTCAGGGTCGTTGACGATTTCATAAGGGTCGTCGGTGATGATTGTTTCATCTAAGCCCTCGATGTTGCGTTTTTTGTTTTTGTTTTTTACTGCAATTTTTACGATTTCAACATTTTTGAAATTCTGTAGTGTTTTAAATACGCCTGAACCTACTGTTCCAAGGCCGATTAGTCCGATTTTAATTTTCTTATTATTTTCCATATTTTAATTGTAACACGAAAAAATTAATTACAAAGAATTAGTGTATTTTTTTTAAATTGGATGTATAATAAAACTTATTAGTAAGAGAGGGGTTATAATGGCAATTGATGACGCATTGGTTATGATTATGGCCGGCGGAGAGGGGAAAAGACTTCATCCGTTGACAAAAGACAGAGCGAAACCGGCTGTTCCTTTCGGGGGCAGATACAGGATTATTGATTTTGTGCTTAACAATTTTATTAATTCAGGGTTTTATAAAATAAAAGTTTTGACGCAGTATAAATCTGACTCGTTAAACAAGCACATTACGCGAGGCTGGGCATTGTCACCATTTTTAAATCAGTTTGTTGATTTGTGTCCTGCACAGATGAGAACCGGAAGCGATTGGTATCGTGGCACGGCTGATGCAATTTATCAGAATATTTTTCATATTACTGACGAAAACCCTAATTATGTATGTGTTTTTGGCGGTGACCATATTTATAAAATGGATGTTTCACAGATGTTGAATTTCCATAAATGCCATAAATCTGATCTCACTATTTCGGCTATCCCTATACCGATTGAAGAGGCGTCAGAGTTCGGCATTATGGAGGTCGATGAAAATTGGAAACTGACTAATTTTGTTGAAAAACCTAAATATCGTCCGAAATCTATTCCAAATAATCCGAATTATTGTCTGGCTTCTATGGGAAATTATATTTTTGATAGAGATATTCTTCTTGATGCACTTGAACGTGATCAAAAAATTGAAGAGTCCAGCCACGATTTTGGTAAAAATGTTATTCCGATGCTTTTGAACGAGGGCAAAAATATTTTTGTTTATAACTTCGCAGATAATTCTTTTGCGGGGATGTCACCTGCAGAAAAGGGTTACTGGATGGATGTAGGAAGCATTGACGCTTACTGGCAGGCGAATATGGATTTGTTGGATTCCAGCCCTGAGTTGAATTTGTATTCCCAAGAGTGGCCGATTAGAACATTTAACTATAACTATCCGCCTGCAAAGTTTATCTGGCAGGAAGATGGTAGAGTTGGTATGGCTACAAACTCTATGGTTTCTGAGGGCTGTATTGTTTCAGGCGGTGGACTTTCACGCTGTGTGCTTTCACCAAAAGTTCGGATTAACAGCTACTCTCAAGTAGAAGAAAGTATTTTGATGGAAAACGTCGAGGTCGGTAGATATTCTAAGATTAAAAAAGCTATTATCGACAAAAACGTAAAAATTCCGCCAAATACACGGATTGGGTATGACCGCGAAGAGGATGAAAAACGTGGGTTCCACGTATCACCTAACGGCGTAACGGTTGTTCCAAAAGGTGCGATATTATAATGTTTTAGGGCGGAACCGAAACGGTTCCGCCCTTGACATGATTAGAAATATGTTACATAATGAAAATGAAAGGAGTGGCTGAGCCACCTCTACAATTATACAATGGCAAGAATTCAAGAAAGGATGGAATTATTATGAAAAACAAACTTGTAAGCATGTTGACAGGGGGGGGGGGGGCCTCTCTTAACAGGCATTATTAAAGAAGTGGTCGTTACGTTCTCATGTCATCCTGAACTTGATTCAGGATCTATCCAGCGTGGTAGTAAGAATTCAACGTTGGCCAGGTTTCGTTTCGGGGACTGAAATGACAAAGACGGTCAACGAATAGCATTTACAATGGCAGAGATACTTTTATCTCTAACAATCATCGGCGTGGTTGCAGCAATAACCTTGCCGTCACTAACTGGTAATATTAACGAGCGTACGTGGAACACCCAGAGAAAAGCTTTGTATGCGCGTATATCGCAGGCCGTTTCACTTATGCCAGCTCTAAACGGGTATGGAGAATTAAAAGAAGCGAGTTCGGAGGGAGCAAGCGACGCTGTCGATACCGTTGCAGAAACATTTATTACCTCTGGACTATCAAAAGTATTAAAAATTAACAATATTTGTGATGTTGATCATTTGACTGATTGTGGACTTCCTTCTAAGTTGATTACCATCAAAAATAGTGTTGTTTCTCCATTTCCTAGTAAACTAACGGATTTACAACCGGTTTTTGATGGTAAATATGTAAATTCCGGAGGTGGTTATTCTTTTATTCCGAACTCAACACCTGCCAAAATAGCTAATGCTGCTGCTTTTGAAACAGCCAACGGCGAAAGTATTGCTGTTTATTATAACCCCAACTGTGTGGCTGATATGGATGAAACAAGTTCCTATGATTTTAAACCAAAATTATGTGTTAACTTTATATATGACTTGAACGGGACAAAAGGGCCAAATACAGTTGGTAAGGATGTTGGTTTCATTTCAGTCTTATACCCAACGGACTCAGTGGTTGTGGCTCCTGAAACTTTTCATGACCGAACATCAGATAAAGTTTCTCAATTGAACGGATCTAAATTCTGTGCCGGAAATGATAATGCTGCACGTTTACCTAATAAACATGAGGCAATGGCAATGTTTTTTAATGAAGTGTTACTTGAAGGCAGGAGCCATATGGTTACGTCTTCAGTATATGATAATAAAGCCTGGTTTTTAGAGGCCAATGCGGGATATATGGCTCTTGGAGCACGTGATACTGAGCATTGGGCAAGGTGTGTTAAACGTTGAATATAGTTTATTAAAAAACAAGCGGCGAAGCCTATTGCTTCGCCGCTTACATATCTATCCATAAATTTCGTCTTTAAAGTAAACAAATTCTAAATGTCCGACGATTACGGTGTCTTCGTCTTTAATTCCGCGTTTTGCGAGTTCGTCGAAAATTCCCATACCTTTCATAATATTTTGAAGTCGGATAACCTGTTCAGGATTGCGATCGCTTGTAACTTGTGCAAGACGTTCAATTTTTCCGCCCTGAACAATAAATGTGTTTTTATCAGCTTTGTAGATTTCAAAATTACTATCGTCGTTGTCGAACGCTCCTAAATCCTCTTCGACGTTGACTTCTGACGGTGGATGTGGAATTTCGTCGACTTTTTGGCTCATAACGTCAAGAAGTTTATCTAATCCTGCGCCTGTAACCGCAGAAATTTCGTAAATTTCTTTCACATGCGGTTTGAATTCTTGCCTGATTTCTTCAAGGCGTTCTTCGTCGATTGCGTCGATTTTGTTTAAAACTACGATTTGATAACGTTCATATAACGCTTCAGAGTGCTTTTTCAATTCGTTATTGATGATTTCGTAGTTTTTGAACGGATTTTCTGCTGTAACGTCAATAAGGTGAACAAGAAAACGACAGCGCTCAACGTGGCGTAGGAATTCGTAACCTAATCCAACACCCTCGCTTGCACCCTCGATTAGCCCCGGAATGTCCGCAACAACATAGCCGTCGCCGTTACGTTTTTTTACGACACCAAGGTTTGGAACCAGTGTTGTGAAAGGATAATCCGCAATTTTAGGACGTGCAGAGGAAATTCTGCTTATTAAAGTTGACTTTCCGGCGTTAGGCATTCCAAGAAGTCCGACGTCAGCGATTAATTTCAATTCTAAAAATAATTCGCGTTCAATCCCCGGTTCCCCAGGTTCACAGAATTGTGGTGCGCGTTTTTGTGCTGTTGCAAAACGTGCGTTTCCGCGACCACCGCGTCCGCCTTTTGCAACCATTACGGTCTGTTCGTTTTGAGTTAAATCCGCAATAACGTTTCCTGTTTTGATATCGCGAACAAGTGTTCCAACAGGAACCTTAATGTACAAATCTTTTGCGCAAGCTCCGTGGCAATTTTTAATCCCGCCGTTTTCACCGCTTGGCGCTTTGTAAACAGATTTATATTTAAAATCCATCAGAGTAGACATTCCCTCGTCTGCGACAAGAAAAACATCTCCGCCGCGTCCGCCGTCACCGCCAGCAGGGCCGCCTTTGTCTACATATTTTTCACGACGCCACGCAACCATTCCGTTGCCACCGCGTCCTGAAACAATTCTAATTTTACTTTTATCTATAAACTGCATAATTTTGTTTCCTTTGTGCTAAAATAATAGCATGAACAATACAAAATTTACATCATTTTCAAATAAACCGGTAGAGCTAGATGAAAATTCGCTTATAATGGCGATAGAATCAAGTTGTGATGAGACGGCCTGTGCGATTGTTAAAGGCGGACGTGAAGTTGTGGCCAATGTTGTTGCGTCGCAGGTGAAAATTCACGAGAAATACGGTGGGGTTTTCCCTGAAATCGCGGCACGAGAACACCTTGAGGCAATAAACGTCGTAATTGACGAAGCTTATAAACAAGCAGGCGTTAAAGGCTCTGACATTACTGCATATGCTGCAACCGTCGGCCCGGGGCTTGTTGGCTGCTTACTTGTCGGATTGAACGCTGCAAAAACATTGGCTCTTGTCAATGACAAGCCGTTTATCGGTGTAAACCATTTAAACGCTCACCTTTGTGCAAACTATCTTGATACGGATTTGAAGCCTCCGTTTTTGGCGCTTCTGGTAAGTGGCGGGCATACGCAGATAATTGATGTGAAATCTTACTCAGAACAAACGATTCTAGGCGAAACAATTGACGACGCGGTTGGTGAGGCTTATGATAAAGTCGCTCGTTTAATCGGGCTTCCATACCCTGGTGGGCCAAAGTTAGACAAAATGGCACACGAGGGTAATCCAAAAGCATTCCAACTACCGCAGGCAAAAGTTGATGGATACAATTTTAGTTTCAGCGGGCTTAAAACTGCAATGTTGAAACTGGTCAAATCCTTTGATGGGCAAGAGTTACCAACGGCGGATTTGTGCGCAAGTTTCCAAGAATGCGTTTCAAAAACTTTATACAAAAAATTGAAAAAAGCGCTTGAAGAGCGTGGCTATAACCAAGTTGTTTTAGCCGGTGGTGTTGCGGCAAACTCTGAAATCCGCAGAAAAGTATTTTCATTAGAGGAGGAAGGCTACAAAGTTTTTGCTCCACCGATGAAATATTGCACGGACAACGCCGCGATGGTAGCAAGTTGTGCCTATTTTAATACAAATACTTACGACGACATAAATATAGAAGTTTTTTCAAGAGTGAAATAAATAATAAAAAATCCCGCTCAATCGAGCGGGATTTTTTACTTGTTATTCTGTAATTTCCGGTACCGGAGGTTCTACAAAATCAACTTCAGCGTCGGAATCAAATTTTGATTCGTCAACAGTAAGAGCAATTCTCTTGTCTGTCGGGTTGAATTTTAAGATGTAAGTCAAAACTTTGTCGCCTACTTTTAATACAGAGCCGATTTTATTTTGTAATTCAACGACTTCTGCGTGTGGAAGTAATGCTTCAACACCCGGGCAAACTTCAACGAATGCGCCGAAATGTTTAATTCTTGAAATCACGCCTTCGACTTTATCGCCTGTTTTGATGTTCTTTTCAGCTTCAATCCACGGATCTGGTTCAAGGTTTTTCAAACTCAATGAAACGCGTTGTTTTTCGTGGTCAACGGCGATAACTTCAACATCGATTTTTTCGCCGACTTTCAAGATATCTGTAGGATGGTCAATCCATCTCCAAGAAAGTTGTGAAAGCGGTAACAATCCATCGATTCCGCCAAGGTCTACGAACGCACCGAAATCTGTAATTCTTACAACATCACCTTTTACAACCTGACCAGGTTCAATTTGTGAGAATAAATTTTTACGGCTTTCAACCACGCTGTCATCGTAGACTTTTTTATTAGAAAGGATGAATGAATTTTGTTGTGCATCGAGTGTAAGAATTTTTAACTCGATTTTAGAGCCGGCTTCAACTCCAGCGTCTTTAGAACGCAATTGTGAAGATGGAACAAAGCCTTTAACGCCTGAAACTTCAACGAGAAGTCCGCCTTTAACAACGCCTGTAACGGTTGCAAGGATAACATCCCCTGCTGCTTTTGCTTTTTCAAGTTCTTGCCAGGCGTAAGCGCTTTGAACGCGTTTGTAAGAAAGTAAGAATTTTCCGTCTTCATCTTCTTCTCTGATGATTAAAAATTCGTATTCTGCACCTTTAACGAGTTTTTCTTCAATATTTTCGCCTTTGTCAGCCGCTTCGCGGTTAGGAACAACTGCAGTTGTTTTAGCACCGATATCGACGAGTACGCCTGTATTATCGTAGCCGCAAACGGTTCCTTTTACTAAACTTCCTTTTTGAAAACTGTAGTCATATTTTGCTAACAGTTCTTCAAAACTTAATTCTTGTGATGTCATTTTTACTCCATTGGATTACCCTATTAACTACTACATCATAGCAAACCAGGGTCAATTTGTAAAGTTTTTGTAAAGTTTCTTGACATTTGTTCAAGATAAGATGGATTTATAAGTCAATGATTCAAGCAAATCAATTTGTTCTGTGAGGTTTAGATGTTGACTTAATAAAATATCAATAAGAACCCAAATATAAAAAACGTTTTTATTTTTGTCATCATGGTCTTCGCAGTAATCTTTCAATATTGACAATATTGCCTTGATTGTAAGACAAGTATATTGTACTTCTCCAATAGTTTGTGCCAATTCAACTTTATTTAGCTTCATAATGTTTCCTATTTTCTAAGTTTTAGTATTGTATTTATATTACCCCCAAAGAAATTGAATATCTAACGGTTATTAACAAGTATTTAATCGTTAATAACCATTAGAAACTGTAAAATAAAGCCTCCAGTTGATAGTAACAAGTCGCCTGTAGAGCTACCAGTTATTGGCGGAGAAATCCCAAGCGATAAAGAAGTTCTTGAACGAACTTACAAAATCCTTGAACGAAATGACTTACACTATGAAAAAGATAAATATACAGTTCTGATTTATCCAAACGATACACTAAATATCAAGATGTAGTTTACAAGCCTGAACCTCAACGGTTCGGGCTTTTTTAATTTTTTCAGCAATTACATCGGTGCTGTCGGTGAATTCTATTAACGGAAGCGAGTATTTTTCGGCTAAAGTTTTTACTTTTGGGTCATAGTTGATGGCAACACACTTAACGCCAGCTTTCAGGGCCACAATGAGCGCGTGAAAACGCATCGAAATTAAGGTTTCGACGCTGCTTAATTCTGTAATCAGGTTGTTTTCAACGACTTCTCCGCCTGATTTTTGTGCGAAATCATGGCAGACCTCAACGTCTAATGTTTTTTGGAGTGAAAAGACTTTGGTTTCTCCTTGAATAGCGTTTGCAAGATTGGTTAAAAATTGTTGGTTTACACCCTCGAATTGGCGTAATTGTACACCTGTGACCTGTTGTTTGGTGGTTTGTGGGATTGTAAGCGAGTAGGCAGGGTCTTCGACAAGTTCGGCCTTAATTCCCCAGTTTTGTAGTAAAGATAGGCTTTTTTCATCGCGAACAGAAACCACGTCACAACGGCGGAAAAGGTGTTTTACAAGAAACCTTGAAAGCGGGTGGTAGAGCGGGCCGACGCCCTGTGCAAAAATTATAGTTTTTTTACCAAAAAGTTGGGCAAGGCCAAGAACAAAAGCGTAGTAAATCACACTTTTTAAGCTTGTCGCGTCTTGAAAAAGGCTTCCGCCACCTGAAATTAGGACATCGGTTGCCGCAATTGTTTTTATAACATCAAGAGGGTTAAAGGTTCTTGCGGTTTTGACGCCATAGGTTTGTTTCGTAAATTCAGGGGATACAGAAAAAACTGTGATATCGGCGTCAAGATTTTTCAAATGTTGTGTCAAAATTGACAATATCAACTCGTCACCAAAGTTTTTGAAACCGTAGTATCCTGAAATTACGACCTTTTTAGACATATATTAACCGTTCAAATCTTTCAAAAAGTTGTACATTCTTGCTGTGATTTGTTCAGGGGTGTAAGCGTCGTAAATGTCACGGCCGACTCCGACTGAGATTGCACCTGCGTTGATGAAATCTTTAACCTGTGAAAGTTTTACGTTACCGACAGGCATGATGTTCAGGAATGGCATTGGTCTTAATATATCTTCAAGGTACATAGTTCCGCCCATCGCGGTTATTGGATATAATTTAATCAACGGAATTCTTGATTTCCAAGCGGTATAAGCTTCGTTTGCGGTAGTGGTGCCGGCAATGTAAGGGATTTTTCTGCTTTTTGACATTTTTAGCAGATTTGTTTGGAAAATAGGTGATGAAAAGACTTTCGCACCTGCTTGGAACGCTGTTTCTGCTTGAAGCGAGGTGATTATTCCGCCCGCGCAAACTGTGATTTCGTTTGAAACTTCTTCGATTGCTTCAAAGATTTCCGGTGCATCTACGTTGATTTCAACGAGTTCGATTCCAGCTTTCGCAAGCGCTCTTGCCGTTTCAATCATTTTGTTCTTGTCTTTTCCACGCAAAACAGGGAAAATCTTTTGTTCTTTCATTATTTCGATTAATGTGTCGTTATAAATATATTTTTTCATACCTCTACCCTTTTTTCTGGATTTATTATATCATGAAAAAGTAGTTACGAAAATAGAATTCGTAAATTCCATGTCATTCCGAACTCGTTTCGGAATCTATCCTGCGTTGCTGGTATATGTTTAACGTTGGCCAGACCCTGAAACAAGTTCAGGGTGACAAGGAAGAAACAGGGAGAATGTATGGGAAATTTTTTTGACAGATTTAAAACGTCGCTGTTTTATTTATATTCATCATTTGTGTATTTGATAATATTTTTAATCGTATGGTTTATATCGTACACATTTTTGTTCCCGAATGTTTATAACTTTATGATAAAGGCTTTTTCTGCGACTGCAAACGGTAATGCGCAAACGGTTGTTGTGGCAATTGACGATAAATCTATTGACGCTGTTCGCTGGCCGTGGAAGCGTGAAATGTATGCTAAAATTTTGAATTATTTTTCTGAGTATACTGATATTGATGTTATTGCACTAGATACTGTTGTTAAGGGAAACGACTTGCAAAACCCTGAATCGGACAGAAAATTTTACGGCGCAGCGGCAAAACTTTCTAATAAACTTGTGGCGGCGTTTGTTCCAACAATGCAAGAGTATCCGGATGATGTGGATGGTGCTATTTATGAGGCGTATTTCAACGAAAGATTTAAGATAAATATTGAGGATAAACGCACTAAAAAAGTTGACGGTGTTTATAAGTCAATGGCGGTTTTTCCGGCTGAATACTTTTTCTCTGTAAAAAATGTAGGTTCTTCTGCAAACGGTATGCACGGGGTTAATAAAACTTTTATCAAAACTTATTCGCTCGTGAATATTAACGGCGAACTTTATCCGTCGCTGGCGCTTAGAACTTATCTGCTTGCAAATAAAACGGATAAGATTACGCTTTTTAATGACAAAATTGTTGTTGATAAAACGGGGCTTATTATTCCTGTAACTGACAGGCAGCATTTTACAAGCAATATCCATTTTTATAAATACCGTCCGAATACAATTTATTCACATAAGCAGTATTCAGCGATTGATATTATCAAATCTTACGATGCAATTAAAGCAGGTAAAAAGCCGCTTGTTGCGCCAACTGAATTTAAAGGTAAAACAGTGTTTTTCGGTATGAACGCGCGCGGTGATGTTGTGGGGCTTGAGGATTCAGGGATGACGCCTGTCGGTATAAACCACCCAGGAGTGGATATTCAGGCAAGCATTTATGATAATTTAGTTAACGGTCAAATCGTTCACAGACCGCATGTTTTTGCAGAAATTCTTCTTGCGCTTGTGCTTTCCGTTATAACTTTTATTCTTGTAATGCAGTTGTCGTTCGGGGCTTCATTGTCTATTGTGATGGGCATAATCGCAGGCTATACATTAATCAACGCACTTTTCCTTTATCCTCACGATATAGCACCTGATGTCATAACCCCGATTGTTGTAATACTTGCTACACTGATTTTCGGGTATGCGTTTAGATTTATTCTTGAAAACAAAAATAAAGAAAAAGTTAAAATGGCTATGGGGAGGTATCTTTCCGAGGACGTTATGCAAAACGTTGTTAAAAATATCGACGATATAAAGCTTGGTGGTAAAAAAGCGACAGTGACTGTATTATTTGCGGATATCAGGGGCTTTACATCAATGAGTGAACGCTTGAGCGCAGAAGAGGTTTCAGTTATCTTGAACGAATATTTTTCCGCAATTGAGCCTATTATCACTAAGTACAACGGCGTAATTAATAAATTTATCGGCGATGCTGTAATGGCAATTTTCGGTGATCCGATTGAGGATGAACTTCACCCTATGAAAGCCGTGCTTTGCGCAAACGAAATGTTGAAATGTGTTCGCAAACTTCGATATAAATGGATGGATGAAAACAAACCTGACATCGAAATCGGTATCGGGATTAATACCGGTGAGGTTTTTGTCGGGAACATTGGTTCTGAAAAAAGGCTTGAATACACTGTAATCGGTGACACCGTAAACATTGCAAGCCGTATCGAGAGTTACAATAAAGTTTATAAAACGAAATTTTTAATCGGTTCAACTACTTACGAATTTGTTAAAAACCGTGTTGACGTAATCAAAATTGGCGGTGTTACTATTCGCGGTAAACAGAAAAAAATGGATATTTACGAGATTTTGAGGGTAAATGCAAGTGAGTAACCGCTTCCTGTCATGCTGAACTAGTTTCAGCATCTATCCAATGTGACAGTGAACATTCAACGTTTGACAGATCCCGAAACAAGTTCGGGATGACAAAGGGAAAAATGGAAAATCTTGAAAAAATCAAAAAAGCAATAGAAGTTGAAGTTAAGCACCGATATATTGATATTCGGGGGCAAAGCCAGACTTTTTCGCAATTTATCAAAAGCGAGGCACGTAAGATTTACAAAACATCCGGCAAAAACCCGCGCTGGGGCGTCATTATGGAAACTTTCGACGGCTACCGTTGCTTTGACGTGAATGACCGCCGCAAAGCAATTGAGCGGCTTATAAAAGTTATAAAACTTACACTTGATGAGGAAAAAGAAAATGCCGTAACCGAAGAACGGCGTCTTGAAAGTCCGGACAAAGTCGACGTGACCTATGTTAAAGGCGTTGGGCCGAAAATTGCGTATTATCTGAACAAACTCGGAATTTATACGGCGCAGGATTTGATTACTTATTTCCCGCGCAAACACATTGATTACTCGTCGCGTACACTTATTAAAAAGTTAAAAGAAGGCGAAAGTACGACGGTTTTCGGCTATGTTAAATCCGTTTCGGCCTTTAATACAAAAAATAATCTTTCTGTTGTCAGGGTTAAAATTCAGGACGAGAGCGGAAGCCTTGAATTGTCATTTTTTCAGGCTAAAGCGACTCGGGTTATGCAGGAAAGAATTAAGGCACAGTTCCCTGTTAATGCGGGAATTATGGTGTCGGGTGTCGTAAAGCGCAATAATTATTCCGGTCAGCTTACTATCGACAAACCGACTTACTCAATTATGACGGGTGAATTTTTGGAAAGCAAAGAGTCTAACCTCAACCTCGGCCGAATTGTTCCGATTTATGCGGTTTGTGAGGGTTTGAATATTAAAACTCTCCGCCGTGCGATTTTTAACGCAATCGAAATGTATAACTACTATATCGTGGATGTTTTGCCCGATTTTATTCGCGAAAAACATGGGATTTTGTCTAAAAAAGTTTCAGTCAAACAAATTCATTTTCCTGAAACGATGGAAACACTTGAACAGGCAAGATTTTCGCTTGTGTTTGAGGAATTATTTTTGATACAGCTGCGGCTTGCCAAGGCGCGTCAGGAAAACCTTGCAAATAACACCTGCCCTGCGCTTAAAGTCGGTACTGACGGGCTTGTACAAAGATTTATAAAAAGTTTGCCGTTTGAACTCACGAACGGGCAGAAGAAAGCTGTAAACGAAATTCTCAACGACCTTAATAGCGATAAGCCGATGGCGCGGCTTCTACAGGGAGATGTCGGAAGCGGGAAAACTGTTGTTGCGACAATTATGCTTCTTGCGGGTGTCGAAAACAATTATCAGGGTGCGATTATGGCACCGACCGAAATCCTTGCGCAACAACATTACAACAACCTTGTTAACTGGCTTACGCCTATGGGGATTAATGTCGGGTTATTCCTCGGAAGCCATGGCAAAAAGGTTCGTACAGCTTTTGAAACCGATTTGCGTAACGGTCAAACTCATATTGCTGTCGGAACGCACGCGCTTATTCAGGAAAACGTAGAATTTGCAAATCTTGGTGCAATTGTCGTTGATGAACAGCACCGTTTTGGCGTTAAACAGCGCAATATTTTGAAGCGTAAATCTCAGAATCCGCAGGTTCTTACGATGACCGCAACGCCAATTCCGCGAACTCTCGCCCTGACTGTACACGGTGACCTTGACCTTACAATTATAGACGAACTTCCTAAAGGCCGAAAACCAATAAAAACAAGCCTTGTTTCTTCACACAAACTTACATACAAACTTATTAGAGAAGAAATCGAAGCAGGACGTCAGGCTTACATCGTTTATCCGTTGATTGAAGAAAGCGAAACCTTATCTGCTAAAGCCGCAACTATTGAGGCAGAACGCTTACAGGCCGAAGTTTTTCCTGATTTGCGCATAGGGCTGCTTCACGGTAAGCTTAAAAATGCTGAAAAAGAGCAGGTAATGGCTGATTTTAAAGCTAAAAAGTATGATATTTTAGTCTGCACAACGGTTGTGGAAGTCGGCGTTGATGTTCCTAACGCAACGGTAATCCTAATCGAAAACGCCGAGCGGTTCGGACTTTCGCAGTTACACCAGTTACGCGGGCGAGTTGGTCGGAGCGATTTGCAATCATATTGTATTCTTTATTCAAACACCAACAGTCAGGAAACCCGCGCGCGGCTTAATATTATGACCGAAACCAACGACGGGTTTGTTATCGCAGAAAAAGACCTTGAACTGAGAGGCCCCGGAGAGTTTCTCGGTACAAGGCAAAGTGGCATCCCTGATTTAATAATTTCAGATATTGTTAGAGATGCCAAGATTTTAGAAATTGCGAGGAATGAAGCTGTGACATTTGTCAACACACAAATGTTCGAGAATTATCCGTTACTTAAAAATGTAACGAGTTTTAGAATTTACAATGATTTCCTAAGTAGTTAACCTTTTTACCGGTTTGTTCAGCTTTATTAGGCCGCAAACCCTTTGTTTTGTTGGAACATCCAAGGCATTGAATAGTTGTTTGGATCAAATGAATAGAAGTTACTGCTATTATATCTGTCTGCTAAGCTATTTTGCCAAGCCGGATTTTGCCAGCTGTATGATGTAGAACCTGTGCCGAAGTTATAGAAGTTGCTGTTTGTTGCGGAACCGAAGTTATATGCCGGAAGTACTGTACCGAAGTAGCCTGTACCTGTTCCGTATGAAGTTCCGAATGATGTATTGTAAGATGGTGTTCCGGCATAGAAT
>CANAJP010000017.1 GCA_947361615.1 uncultured Candidatus Melainabacteria bacterium
GCAAGGTATTTGACAGGCGGGAGAACCAACGTTGCGCATTCACAATGGCAGAGATACTGTTATCCCTTACCATTATCGGCGTGGTCGCTGCGATAACGTTGCCTTCGCTAACTGGAAACATTAACGAGCGTACTTGGAACACTCAGCGCAAAGCTTTATATGCGCGTATGAGTCAGGCGATTGCGTTAATGCCGGCGTTGAATGGTTATGGAACCCCGTCGGTCGCTGAAACTGCAAGTAGCGGTGCTGCCGCTGAAACTTTTTTGACCACTGGTTTATCAAAAGTTCTTAAAATAAATAATATTTGTGATGCTGAGCATTTAAGCGATTGTGGGTTGCCTGTAAAAATTACGACTATGGGCAATAGTGTTCTTGAAAATGGGCTTCCTGCAACTCTTGTTGGTTATAATCCTATGTTTAATAGTACTTATTCTTATACATATTGCAGTGTTCTAAATGTTCATTCTCATACGCAATTAGATACACGAGTTGCAGCGTTTGAAACCGCTAACGGCGAAAGTATTGCTGTATATTACAATCCATCTTGTAGTGCTGATTTGAATTCTCCATCAGATTATATGTCGCAGGCGATGATGTGTGCCAATTTTATTTATGATTTGAATGGTAGCAAAGGTCCGAATACTGTGGGTAAGGATATAGGTTTTATGAGTGTTTTATATGCTACAGATTCTGTAGTTGCTGCACCATTACCGACATTACGTAATTCTTCGACTGGCTTGCCGCAGAAAGAGGGTGGTCCTTATTGTCAGGGGATAGATGGCTACAGGATGCCAAATCGTGAAGAAGCTTTTGCATTATTCTATAACAAAGCTTTATTGAAAGATTTCTCCAGTAACCTCTGGACTTCAACATTAGCCTCAAGTGACGCGGCTTATGCCTTAAATACCCAATCCGGAAAATGTTTTCCGGTATCAAGGCGAGAATCATACAGAATCCATTGTGTTCAACGATAAAAAAGAGGGGCTTGCCCCTCTTTTTAGTACATACCAATAATTTCTCTAACTTGTCCGACCACTTCTTGAATTTTTCCACGAGCGCGGGCACTTCCATTTTGGATGATTTCTCTGACAAGTTCAGGGTGCTCTTCGTAGTAACGGCGTTTTTCGCGGATAGGCGCAAAGCGTTCGTTTATTATCCTTGCAAGTTCTCGTTTGCATTGTGCGCAGCCACGTTCAGCAGCACGACATTCTTTATCAGTGAGTGCAATTTCTTCCTCACTGCCGAAAATTTGCCAGTATTTAAACGCTACAAGGCAGTTTTCAGGGTTGCCTAAATCGTCTTTTCTTACGCGGTTGGTGTCGGTGATTGCTGTCATTATTTTTTTAGTTGTGACTTCTTCACTGTCGGAAATTTTAATGTCATTGTTGAATGATTTACCCATTTTGTTTCCGTCAAGTCCGCAGATTAGTGAGCATTTGTTCAATAATGGAGTTGGTTCGTTGAAGAAATCTGTTTTATAAATATTATTAAATCTTCTGGCAATATCACGGGTTATTTCGATGTGTGCGACCTGATCAATTCCGACTGGAACTTTTTGGGCGTTAAGCGCCATAATATCCGCACTCATCAAGACCGGATAACCCATCAGCCCGTAACTGATTTGCGAATTAAGACCCTCTTCGCCTTTAGAGCGAAGAATTTTAGCCATATCTTTCAAGGTCGGGTCGCGTTCTACCCAGTTCTGAGGAGTTATCATACTCAAATAAACGTTAAGTTCTGCGATTTCTGGCACAAGTGATTGAACGTAAATCGTAGATTTTTCAGGGTCAATTCCTGAGGCAAGCCAATCGATTACAACATCGTTAACGTCTTGTCTTAAATTTTCGGTTTTATCATATTTTGTCGTCAGAGCATGCCAATCTGCAACAAAGAAGTAACTTTCATATTCATTTTGCAGCTTAACCCAGTTGTCAATTACACCTAAATAGTGACCAAGGTGTAGCTTTCCTGTAGATCTCATTCCTGAAACAATTCTTTCTTTCATGCTTGACGTCCTTTCTTTCGTACTTAATATATCATAAAAAATATAAAATTTGCATTATCGCTTTAATTCTGTTATAATCAAGTTATGAGAATATTAGGAATTGATCCTGGAATGGCAATAGTTGGTTATGGTGTTTTGGAAGCCGATGGCGAGAATATCAGATTAGTGTCTTCCGGTTCGATCCGAACGGAAAAAGGTTCACGCGAATCAGCCCGATTGTTGGAAATTTATAACGATATGGAGTTGATAGTCGAGAAGTTTAAGCCTGATGTTGCAGCTATTGAAAAATTGTTTTTTTTTAGAAATCGCACAACAGTTATGCCGGTAGCACATTCAAGAGGCGTTATTCTTACCGTTTTGGAAAAGTTCGGAGTCCCGATATTTGAATACACTCCGATGGAAGTTAAGCAGGTTCTTACCGGATATGGAAGAGCTGATAAAAAAGAAGTCGAAAGGATGGTAAAATATTCACTTTCAACCGAAAATTTGCCAAAATTAGACGATACGATTGATGCAATTGCTATTGCAATATGTCATACTAGAAATTTATAGCGAGGATGTATGAACTTCAGTGATGATTTAGAAGATAATTTGAATGTGATGATAAAATGGCTTACGGTGGTTTCGCTTGTAGCAATTGTTATCTGGTGCCTTATAAGCGTTGTTAGATTTGTTTTGCCAAAGAGTGAACCTAAGAAAACTCCAGTTAATACCGAAATGATTAATGAAGATTTTGCAGAACAGGATGCAGGCGATGAAGCGGTTCGTGAACTTCTCGGGCTTGATGAAAATAGCGAAAATAATGATGGCGTATCCTTGATGATAGATGGCGATGATGTTCAGCAGGAAACTAATGGAAATCATACATTCAGTGTTAATATTAAGCCGTTACCTGAAAGATTATACTTTGCAACTATTAATAATAATGAAATGCAAGTTAGAAAGCGTCAAATAATTAACCAGAAAGTCGGTGAGAATTATATTGATAGTGTTCTCTCATACGGTACGCTCGAACGTTGGAATCCTCAAAGCTTCCCGTTAAAGGTTTTTATCAAAAAAACTCCGGAAGTTCCTGCTTCTCATGTTAACGAAGTGAAAAATGCTTTTAATAAATGGCAGGATACAACTCAAGGGTTTATTAGTTTTGTTTTTGTTGATAGTGAAGATAAGGCAGATATAGTTTGTTCTTATCCGAAGGATTTCTATCGTGCTTGTAATAGTGACGAATCCTCTGTTACTTCTAAGCAGTATTATACTTATGATGCCGCAGGACATATTACAAAATCTAATATTGAATTGACATATAAAGATTGTAATGATGAAGTTTATGCAGAAGACCTTGTTTATGCATTTGCTTTGCGTGAAATAGGCCATTCTCTTGGACTTCGAGGTCATAGCGGCAGGTTCCAGGATAAAGTTCTTTATTACCCTGCTCCAAATAGGAATGAAAGTGTAAGACCGGAAATTAATGTTGCTGATATTAATACGCTTAAATTAATTTATTCTGTTCTTCCTGATAAAACAAACGCTGAGTTCTCTGAAGAACAACTTCAAAAACTTATAAGACCTGAAGAAGTTTGGGGCGATAAAGTTGAACGTACTCCAAATTCTGAAAAAGCTATTCTTTATAATATTGAACGCTCTCCGGATGTTCCAGCGTTACATATTGCGCTTGCAAATTATTACAGTAAACATGGTGAATATGACAAAGCACTTGAAGTTTATTCAAAGAGTATTGTTCTTTTGAATGATGCAGATTTTAAAGCAAGAGTTTATGTTCGTGTGGGGGATACTTACAGCTCGCAACAAAGATATCTTGAAGCTATTGAGGCTTACAAACTTTCTTTGAAAACATTAAATAATAAACAAAATTTATTCAGTGTATATTTTAACCTCGGTTTTATTTATTATCAACAAGAAAGATATGAAGAAGCTTTGCAAGCATATCAAAATGCTATTCAGTTCGTTCAATCTAAAGAAACTTTCTACAGATTGCTTATGAATCTTACGGAAGTTTATATTAAAAATGAAAATTATGTAGATGCGCAAAAATGTGCGGATAAGGCGTATTCTCTGCTTAAAACCAAAGACAGTCAGTATCTTGTTGCATATACACGTTTCTTGAATGAAGAGTATGATGAGGCGCAAACTTATATTGTTTCTTCTGTTGAACAATACGGCGGTCTTATGGATTATGCGCTTCTTGCACAAATTTATTACAAAACTCAACAGTTTGATAAATTGCAGGAACTTACATTGCAGGCAAAAACAAGATTCACTGACAATATGCCGTTCTCGTTTGAATAGGATTTATAATGAATAGACAACTTGCAAGAAGAATAATTATATTGAGCGCACTTGCCGGCGTATGTATTGGTGTCGCTTCAATTATTCCAATTGTAGTTAAGTTTCTTGTTTTTGTTTTAATGACCTGTATCAGTGTGCCGGTAATGATGGTTTTACGTAAATACGGTGTATATGAGGTTTCGTCTGTCAAAGGAAGCCTTTTGGCAGGCGCGTTAAGCGGTTTTGTTTCTTATATTGCTTTCTCAGTTGTGTTTTTGCCACTTGTGTTTGTTCTTAGTTCCTTTTTTGCTATCTCTTATCTCGGCGGGCTTGTTTTGATGCTTAAACTAAGTAACTTCGCACTCGTTTTAATGTTTACGATTTTTATCTCTATTGTTAGCATAATTTTTAATGCTTTTTCTTCTCTTTTGTACTACTATATAGTGAGTAGTTTATCAGGAGAAAAAGATGGCAGAATTTAATTCAAAAATAAAAACGATAGAATGGGTCGATACTTATTCAAAAATGGTTGATCAAACCGTAATCCCGCACGAATTTAAATATGTTAATATTACAGGCGGGGAAGAAATGTTTCAGGCTATCAAAACAATGATAGTCCGCGGGGCTCCGGCAATTGGAATTGCAGGTGCGCACGTTGTAATTTTGTTCGCTAAAGAGCTTGAAAAACAGGGGCTTTCACGTGATGAGTTTGTTGCAGAATTATTGAAAAAAGCTGATTATATGGCGACATCTCGTCCGACAGCGGTTAATTTGATGTGGGCAGTAAAAAAACAAAAAGAAGTTATAACCTCTTCAACAAAAGATATTGCGGGAATTATTGAGGAATTGAAAGTTAACGCAATCCAAATGGAAAATGACGATATCGCAATAAACAAAAAAATCGGTGATTATGGCGCGGAAGTCGTTCCAAAGGGTGCGACAATTTTAACCCATTGTAACGCAGGCGCGCTTGCAACAGTTGGTTATGGAACCGCTTTAGGTGTTGTGCGTTCGGCTTTTGCAAAAGATAATACAGTTCAGGTTTTTGCGGACGAAACAAGACCACGCCAGCAGGGCGCGAGAATTACAACCTTTGAACTTACTATGGATGGAATTCCGACAACTCTTATTACTGATGGAATGTGTTCGTATTTCATGAAAAAAGGTATGATTGATATGGTTGTTGTCGGCGCAGACAGAATCGCCGCAAACGGTGACGCTGCAAACAAAATCGGAACTTATACAGTTGCGATTGCTGCAAAATATCATAATATTCCATTTTATGTTGCCGCACCGCTTTCTACTATTGATACTTCAATTGCAAGCGGCGATGAGATTGTTATTGAAGAGCGTGACAGAGAAGAAGTTACCCATATTAACGGAAAGATTGTTTGTGCAAAAGAAGTTAATGTGATTAACCCTGGTTTTGACGTAACGCCGAACGAGCTTATTGCCGGAATTATAACGGAAAAGGGTATTCTAAGACCTGATTATAAAAAATCAATAGCAGAAGCTTTTAAGAAATAATTAAAAAAGGCGTCGAACCCGACGCCTTTTTGTTACTTGTTAAATCTGTTTTTAACAGCTTGTTGGTTTTGAGCGGCTTTAGCCATAATGCCTTCAGTTCTGGTGTTTTGTTTGAATTGTTTTTTCTTTTTCTTTTGTTGTTGATTTCCGCCATTGTCTTGACCTGCATTAGCTGTTGCAAGCTGTCCTGCGAGAGCTGCACCTTGAGATCCGAGTTGGATAGCTGCATTACCGAGTTGAGAAACCGGAGCAGCAACACCGACAACAGAACCTGCCGCCCCGACTATAGATGTAATACCGCCTAAAATATTGCCGTTAGCAATATCAGCGCCTGCACTTGTCGCAGCGCCGGCAGCGGTAACAATTGTACCAATAGTTTGGATTGTTGCACCAGTTGCAGCTAATGCCGTACCAGAAGTAACTTGAGCTGTACCAGCAGTGATTTGTAGGCCGCCTGCTGTAATCTGAGTGTTGCCGGCAGCGCTTTGAGCATTACCAGCTGCAATTGTTGTTGTACCGCTTGTTACACTAATATTTCCAGCTACTTGTTGTAAAGTACCGGTAGCAATCATTGTTGAACCTGTAGTGATTAGAGCTGAACCACTTGATACTAATGAGGTTCCGCTCGCTACTAATGCTGCTCCGGCTGCCGCCGTAAATGGATTTGATAACATTGCAGAGCCTGTTGCAATCATTGTCGTACCAGTGGTAGTCATTGTCGTACCTGATGCAACTTGAGCAGAACCAGCAGTGATTTGTGCTGTACCAGTAGTAATTTGAGCAGTACCTGTTGTAACCATTGTTGTGCCGGCTGTGACCTGTAGTGTGCCGGTCATAACCTGCATAGCCCCTGCTGTTACTTGGGTAGTACCAGCGGTAACTTGAGCGGTACCAGCTGCGGCTTGAGCAGTACCAACTTTTGTTACAATCATACCGGCCGTAGTTGTAAGGCCTCCTACAGTTTGTACGAGTCCGGCATAAGCTTTAATTTTTTCGATGCGTTCTTGTTTCTCTTGAGCTAAACGTTGTTTTCTAGCAGCTTCGGCTTGAATTCTCGCTTCTTCTGCAATTCTTTCCATTGCATTGTTTTGTGCACGAACAGCCATAGCGCTTAATTTCGCTTGTTTATTGAATGCCGCAGTTCTTATCGCTTGAGCGCTTTGTCTTAAACCTTGAGTTTTGTCAGCACCACCTGACATTGAATTGATATCAAAAGGTTTTTGGGTGGTTCTGTTTGCGGCAATGATAGTTTTTTCTTCTTGTTGCTGTGCAGGGACAGCTGTGCCTGTAGCCTGAGTACTTTGTTGTTTTTTATTATTTTTCTTGTTTGCTTTTTTATTGTTTTGTGTGTTTTTTAACGTCATTAAACCCGCTCCGCTGCCTTGTTGATTATTTTGTGCGACAGGAGCGTTTTGAGGTTGTGAAGATGCAAAGACACTGCCTGATGCAAGGCTGTCACTTTGTGCTATGAACCCAACAAATGCTGGTTGTTTTTCCTTGTCGGAAGAGTATTGAATTTTGTCAGAGCCTTCTGGAATTTCTTCTTGTGTTGCTTGTTGAACAGGGGCTTTTGCTTGTGGCGCTTGCATAGGTGCAGGTTGAGCCGGTTTATTATCAGTTGGTTCTGCTTCAACATTTTTGTCGTCATTTTCAGGTTCCGGCTTAGGAGTTTTTACAGGCTTTTTAGGCGCTGCCGGCTGAGCCTGAGGTACGGGTTGTGGTGCAGGTTGAGCGGAACCGGAATTATTTTTTTGTTCTTCTTGTTTGATTTGATTATCAATGGAAGTTAGTTGCGTTTGATCTTGTTGCAATTCCATATTAAGTGTATTCATTTCAGCAACTATAGCTTCATTTTCTGCGTTTGCTTCAGTAGTTGCTCTTTGAACTTCTGCAACATCATCTTGAACTTCTGCAACTATTTCTGTGACTTCAGCTGAAATACTTTCAGTTTCGGCGAGTTCATTTGAAGTTTGTTCAGCAGCACTTTGAGCGCTATCTGGATTTGTGTTTTGTGCTTCTTCTTCGCCAAGTTTACCATTTTCTAAGCCGGTTTTATTTTGAATTTGTGCTTCTTTATCACTTTTCTTTGCTTGTTTATCTGATTTTTTTAATTTTTTATCATTTTTTTTGATTTCTTTTCTTGTTTTCTTTTCTATTTTTTCATTGCTTTTATTTTCTTGTTCTGCGTTTTTTTCTTCATCTTCTGCATTAGCAACAGAATCAGCTGCGTTTTCAGGGGTAAGTTCTTCTTCCTCTTTTTTATCTTCCGATTTCTGTTCGTTTTCAGATTCTTGTGCTTTTTCTGCTTCTTCTTCGTCGGCTTTAAGTTGTTCTTCAACGACTTTGTTTACTTCGGTTTCCATTTCTGTAACTTTGTCGTTAGATTCATCGGTTCTTTTGTTAGAGTCTTGTACTCTTTCGCTTGCAATCGCATTTGTTGCAAGAGTTGCAGCGCTGTTTGCAGTCAATGATAGGCCTGAACCTAATAATTGACCGCCCAGTGCTGTATCTGCTTGGCCTAATTTTATTAATTCAAGCCCCAATTTTATTGCCATAGGGTTGAACCATTGGGTAAGAAGCATTGTTCCCGTTGCGATTTCACCAAGACCAAGGCTGGTTCTAGCTGTTCCTGCGCCTACACCTTGACCGCCAAGGTTGAAGCCCGTATTGGTTTCGCTTCCGCTTGTTTTGATGTCTTCTGAATATTCTGCGTTTTTAGCTTTATCTTGCGCAAAGTCGTTGTGATATTGGTCGAAGATTGTTTCTTTTTCTTTTTTATCTTCTTCTACAGCTTCGGAACCCTCAACGATGTCTTTACTTTGAGTTTGTGCTTGAACTTCTGATTGAGTTTCTGTTTGTTGATTAGAAGCGGCTTCTTCTGCTTCTTTATCTCTTTTTGCGCGTGCAACTGCGATTGCTTCTTCTGTAATTTGCGGGATTTGTGGTTCAAGTTCTTTTGTAGCTTTTACGTTTTCTATGCCAAGAACAGTTGAAGATTTACCGTCAGCGCTTACAATAGGTTTCAAACCGGAAAGGGTGTTATCTTGTGTATTCATATCAACAAGAAGTTGTTCATCTTTGTTTCTCAGATCATCTTCTGATGGTGCTGCGGTGTCATCGCTTTCATCAGCAGAGTCTGTGCCTTCTTGTTCAACTTCTTCTGTTTGTTGACGTTCAAATTCATCAAGGTTTTCTGTCGCGGTTGTGATATCTTCGTTTGAAATTCCAAGTTTTTCGGTGGTTTCTTCGTTAATTTCAATGCCTTCAACCGCAGACATAGAAAGCGCAGTCGCACCGGTAATCATTATGTTACCGATAGCGATTTCGCTGGTGCCCATATTAATCATATAGATTCCGAGTGCTGCTGCAAACGGATTTAACCACGCTGTTGAAAGAATTACGTTACCTTGGATAACATTATAAACGCCGAGGCCTGTAAGAGTTGAACCTCCTGCCGCTGTTAATGCGCCAAGACGTAAACTTTCTTGCATTTTGTCCTGTGCAATGTCTACATCTTTTGAATATTTTTGGTTGGTTTTTGTTGAAGCTTTGAAAGTTTCTCTTAAACCTTCAATTGTTAATGATTCGGCTTCGGTTGCAGCATCCAGGTCGTTTTGACTTTCTTCTGCACCTGTTTGCGCTTCGGTCATAGCATCTTCATTGTCGCTGTTGTCGGTACCTTCGGTACTTTCGTTTTCTTCTGATGTTTCTTTGACTTCTGTTGTTTTTTCTTGAACTTCTGCTTCTTTTTCATTAACAACTGCTGATTGAGATTTTAATTGATCGACAAGTTTGAGTGCTTCTTTACCTTTTTTCTCCGTGTCAACGCCTTCTTCTTTTACTAAGCGTTTGATACCTGGCATTGAAAGTGCTTTTGCGTCAACTTCTTCAAGATTTGCTTCGCCGTCAGCGAGTAATTCTTCATCTGTTTTTTCGTCAGCGGATGCTTCAACTTCTGTGGTTTCTTCTGTTTCTGTTGAAGTTTCTTCTGTTGTATCTGTTTCAGAAGCTTCACCGACAGGCGCTTCGTTTTCTTCGTCGACAGAAAGTCCGTCAGACGCTGCAGGTGCGTTTTCTGCTGGCGCATTAACTGCCGGTTCGTCAAGGCTTTCGTCAGTTGAAAGCGGTTCAACCGTGTATGAAGGATCGTTAATATCAAAGCCTGCTGTATCGGCTGTTGCTTGCATTAAAACTTGAACTTCTTGAAGTACAGAAGTTACGTCATCTGAAAAATATTGAGTATTAACACCGACGGTATGAGCAGTTTCTGAGAAATTTTTTACCCCGATGATTCCGGTGATTGCAGGCATGTTGACGAGTCCTGAGCTTATCAATCCACCAAGAATAGTTCTGCCGCTTTTGTGAGTTTTTTCATATTCAGCAAGTTCGCGGGCTGCTTCAATTGTTTGGGTGCCAAAGTCGTAGGTAGTGTTCGCTTTGCCACCGATGAAAGACATTCTTTCATTAATTGCAAGGAAATTTTTTGTGGTTTTGTCTATTGTTTTTTGATAGTTTTTGTCTTCTTCTGTGAAAAGTTCTTGTAACTCTTCAAATCTTGCTTTTTCTTCATTTGAGAGCGTGTCACCGCTTTGAAGTTTGTTTTGAAGAGTATTCCATTCTTTTGTTAAATTTTTGATTTTGTTTAAAGATTCATTTTTCTTTGTTTCGGCTTCAACTCTAGCGGTTTCCATTTCTTTTTCAATAGGAGCCAATTCGTCTAAGTATGCTTCGAGTTCGTCAGATTGTTCAACGCATTTATTAACAAATATTTTTGTAATTGTTTTGATGTTAAGTGAAGGATTTTGTTTTAAAGCATTGAATAAAGTTTGTGCTTCGCTGGAGTCATCTGCGGTTTCTGTTGGTTCTGAAGGGTTAGCTTCAGCCATTGCGTAAGCCCAGTTTAGAACTTCATCCGGAATTGATACGCCGTTGTTAGCCATTCCGAGAATTTCATCGTAGCTGCAGCCAAAAAATGCGCTGCTTTCATCATCTGTATAATAAAGACCTGCATTTGCTTCAAGACGAACGCTTAATGCTTTAAAACGTGCAAGTTTAGTATTGTATGCTTTTGCCGCTGCTGCATCAGTGAAAACGGGATTTCCGTCAGTGTCGTATTTTTCGATAAAATCAAAATCCGGTTCCATTGAATTAGGAAAACAAAGTTCGCCCTCTTCTTTGAACTCATCTAATAGGTCATAGAAGTTGTTGCGTCTTTTTTCTATTATTGCTTTTACACTTGATTCAATAGACATAATTTTCCTGTTTCCTTAATTCTTTTGTCGGAAAAAGGCCTTGCAATCTTTAGTTATTGGCTCGTTTTGTTACAATACTTAATATAAAAACCTTTGAGGGCAATTTTTGGGTAAAATGTTTTTTAATAAGAATATAAGAGAGGTTTCTATGAGAGAAAATTCTGATGAAAAAAATATGGTTTTAATCAAGGGCGGTGCGCCTGAAAAAACTGTTGCTTCTCAAAAAGTAACTTCTCCTATCAGAAAGAAGTTGTTGGATTTCAGTAAGGAAAAGGCTAAGGATAAATTCAGAATGATGGATTTATTCGGCAAAGACTAATATGTATGAAGTGAAAAAACGTGTTTACCCGTCGCTTTCTAAAAATCAGAAATCGGCGTTGTGTAATTATCTGCGGGCATTTGTCAAGAAGATGCCTGAAATTGGCATGGATGAATTATGGCAGAAATTCTATGACGATGAAAAATATTACCTTGAGATGAATTCTTCACGGTTTGAATTTTTATGTGATATTATTGATGAGGAAGATTTTTATAATGATACAATGCTGTTTATTCGTGAATGCAGAAAGTATTTTGATTATAAAAAATCTCAAGAACCGGTAATTCAGGCTCAAAAGGCTTTTGAAAAACAGAAACGAGAGTTTTTGAAAGAGTTAAAAATGAAGTCTGAAAAACCGACAAAGAAACAGCTTTATTATTACGACGCGCTTTGTAAAAAATACGGGCTGGAAAAAGATAATACGGAAGAACTTTCAAAGTTTGATTTAAAAGAGAGAATTTCAAGGATTATAGATGAGCATGCAGCGGATTATAAAAATATTGACTGACGGCGGGATTGAGCTGAGTGAGGCAAGAGTTGAGGCTGAACTTTTGCTGGAACATTTTTGTGGTTATGATGCAAAAAAACAGATTATGGGTGTTGAACTACCTGAAGAGGATTGGGCATTCGTTTCAGAAAAAGCGCGTGAGCGGGTAGAAACCCGTCGTCCGATTCAGCATATAATAGGGCTTGCGGATTTCATGGGTGAAAAGTTTATTGTGAATGAACATACGCTTATCCCGCGTGATGAAACGGAATTACTTGTGCGCGAAGCCGTTAGGATTATTAAAGAAAACGACTTGAATCAGGCGATTGAAATCGGGGCTGGTTCGGGATGTGTTGCCTGTATGGTAGCGAAATTGGCGGAAATTCCTGTTATCGGACTTGATATTTCGAATGAAGCATTGCATATAGCTCTTGACAACGCGACGAAACATAATCTTTTCAACAGGGCTATTTTTAGAAAATCAGATGTTTACTCGAATGTTCGTGAGCGTGAGAAATTTGATATTATAATTTCAAATCCACCGTATATTCCGATTAGTCAAAAAGGAAGTCTACAAAAAGAGGTTGAATTCGACCCTGAAATCGCGCTTTTTGCACCTGATGAGGATGGTGTTGAGTTTTATAAAAGAATAATTGAGGGTGCGCACAGACTCTTTGTTGAGCGCGGATTTGTTGTTCTGGAACTCGGAATAAATCAAGCGCCGCTTGTTGAAAGAATCTTTATTGAAAACGGGTTTGAAGATATAAAAATCTCAAAAGATTTAGCCGGCATTGACCGTGTTATTTCTGCGCGATTGGAAGTTTAGGCAGTGTAAACCAGAATTTATTACGGTTTGCGCTTAGTGGTGTGTAGTGTATTTCGCCGCCATGAAGCAGTACTATTTTCTTGCAAATGTAAAGTCCGAGACCTGTATTTATTGTTTTTGAATTTTTATTGCACTGAACAAATTTTTCAAAAATATCTTCTTTAAGATTTTTACTGCGTTCTTTGTCGCTTTTATTAATTATTTCAATGATAAAGTTGTGATTGTCTTCCTTTAATTCGATTGAAATAGTTGATTTTGGCACAGAATACTGGTTTGCATTGGTTAAAAGATTGTTGATTGTTCTTTTGATTTCGATGTAATCAACGTTTGCAGTGCTATCTTTAGTTTTATTTTTGAATGAAATTTTTTGTTCTTTATCCTGCGTCAAATAGTGAATTTCTTCAATGCATTTGTGAATAATATTCTCAATCTTATAATGTTCGCGCTGGAGAACAATCTCGTTGTTTTCGCTTTTATATTTTAAAAGCAGGTTTTCAACAAGGTTTTTCATATATTTTGAGGCGCTGAGCATATCGCAGATTATTTCGTGTTCAAATGTGTCTGCAGGTTTGTTTTTCAATAGTATTTCCAGCGCACAAATTTCTGCGTTAATAGGCGTCTTTAAATCGTGAGTGACCATTGCCAGAAATGTTTCTTTTGTTTCTTCGAGCGCATCCTGTAATGATTTACTTTTGAGAATATTGTAAATTTGTGACTGAACAACGCTGATATTAAAAGGTTTTTCTATGTATGCTATTGAGCCGAGATTGTAGCCTTTGATTTTGTTGTCCGCGTCAGATAGCGCCGAAATAAATATAATCGGTGTGTTCTGGTTTTGTGTTGAGGCTTTTATAATCTCTGCGGTTTCAAATCCTGAGATTTCCGGAATCATAATGTCCAGAAGAAGTAAATCGTATTTTATTTGTTTTGCGCTTTCGATAGCCTCTTGGGGTTTTAGAAAACTGTGGATTTCCAACTGTAAAGGAGAAAGAGTTTCTTCCAGAAGTTCAATATTCAAAATATTGTCGTCGAGTATTAAAATCCGTTTGTTTTTAAGAAAGTCTTCGTTAAAAGTCTGTTCAGGTTTTGTTCTTTTGGGTGCAGCGTTGAAATATTCAAGGAGAATTTCCGGTTGTATAGGATATGATAGAACATTTTTTATCCCGCAATTGTTGGCGGAAAAAATATTCTTTCTCGTGATGTTTTCGGATGTGAGCCAGATATCTATATCTTTGAACGCTTTAGAGAAATTTTTTATCTGCGGCAAATCCTTAAAATCTGTTTTAATAATGCATAACTTTTTGTTTGCCGTTAATTGATGAGTATTAAAATCGTTTATATTTTCGATATAGATGATTTTATCGTTATCAATCTGATTTATTAAATTGTTCATACTACAATTATTATTAAATTTTAATAATAAGGCAATTAGCCGACATGGCTAAAAATAAAAAAGACTCCGTTGGAGGAGTCTTTTTTTTATTTACTGTCTTTCTATTTTAACAACGCCGTTTTCGTTGACAAATTGAACGTTAGGTGCTGCGACCGGCTGTGCTGCGCGTTGTTCAAGTCGCTGCTGACGTTCTTCAAGTTTTTTTGCACGTTCCTGGCGAACCTGTTTTCTTTCTTTAAAGTTTTGAACGTTGTCGTATTCACCGCTTTGTGCGTATTGCAGGTGTTGAATTTGCTGCATTTGCGTATTGTTGAATGATGAAGTTTCAGGAAACGCGTTAGCAACAGCGGCAGAAAGAATAACGGCTGTAAAAGTTAAAGCAATCTTTTTCATAATAACCCTCCAAATATAAATCTATGTATTTATTTTAACATATTTTCGCGAAATTCAAAATATTAGAACCGATAATATTGCGAAAAGTAACAAAGGAATGTTGTAATGTAGGAAAGTTGGTATGCAAGTATCCCAGATGTGGTTATGTTGACCGTCGACGTTTAAGCCCGATGTTGGGCCAAGTGTTGTGTCGGAAGCTGGCGAACCCGCGTCGCCCAGAGCTGCTGCCGCTGCTAGTACGATTACTGTAGATGGCAGTGTGAAACCTAGTTTTAAGCAAATTGGTACAAATAATACCGCAAGAATCGGGATTGTACCGAATGAGGTTCCTATTCCTATAGTAATAAATAGCCCGATAACAAGCATTAGGACTGTTGCAAGAATTTTGTTAGTCATAAACGGCAAAACTGCGTTGACGAAAGTATCAATCCCGCCTGTCGCCTTTAGAACCGCTGCAAATCCTGCCGCAACTAGCATTACAAAAGCAACGTAACCCATTAGCCCGATGCCTTCGTTAATAACTTTATCCATTTTCTGGTAGTTAATCGCGCCTGTTCCAAAAATTATTCCTAAACCTACAAGCGCGCCGAGAGGAAGCGATTTTGTCCAGAGTTGTACAAGGAATGTTGCACCTGCCGCCGCGAGTATTAAATAATGTTCTTTTTTTATTTTGGTATCGTCTTGTGTGATTTTTTCGGTCGCGAACGGAATGTCTGAATATTCACGCGGTTTGCGGTATGAAATAAAAAGTGCGTACGCAAAACCTACAAGCATTGCCAAACCTAGAAACCATGTGGATTTCCAGATTTCGCTTTTGGCTATTTCCATCCCGTTTTGGGTTAAATTATCTGCAAGAAGTCCCTGAAATATTAATCCAAACCCTGTCGGAATTGCGATGTAAGGTGCTTTAAGCCCGAACGCCAGCGCGCAGGCAACAAGTCTGCGGTCAAGTTTCATTGCGTTCATTGTTTTGATTAACGGCGGGATAATTATCGGGATAAATGCTATGTGGACAGGAATAAGGTTTTGGGAAAATATTGCCATACAGGTTAAAATCCCGATTAGAATATAAACGTTGCCCTTGATTACGGTTGAAATCTTTTTAGATAGAACGCTTTCAAGTCCTGAGTGTGTCATAGTTGCGGCAAATGCGCCCAGAAGAATGTAACTCAGCGCGGTTTCAGAGTTTCCGCCCATACCTGAAATAAAATCGTTCATAATTTCACTTAGCGGCATTTTGGCGCAAAGCCCTGCAACTATTGAAGAAATAAAAATTGCAAGCAAGACATTTACCTTGCGCAGGCAAAGAAAACAAAGCGTTATTACTGATATTACAACGGGGTTCAATATAATGTCCATAAATATTAATATATCATAAAAAATACTATCTTAAACATTATGTTTGTATTATAATTTTCTTATTAGATAAGGGATTTAGAGGATTTTATTTTGAATAAGAAGAAGTATCATTTTATAGCTATCGGCGGAATTGGAATGAGCGGACTGGCAAAGTATCTTCTTGAGAACGGGTATGAAGTTTCAGGTTCTGATATTTCTGATAGCAAGTATGTCGAAAAACTGCGTAAATTGGGCGCAAAGGTCTTTATCGGCCACGCTGAAAGTAATTTGCCTGACGGATGTGTTGTTGTTGCAAGCAGTGCTATTCATCAGGATAACCCTGAGATTGTTAAGGCAAAACGTTTGGGCTTGCCGATTTTTCACCGTTCTGATTTGTTGGCGGAAATTTCAAGAAGCGAAAAATGTTTTATAGGGTTTGCAGGTACACACGGAAAAACAACAACCAGCGGACTTTGTTCTTATGTGCTTGAAAAAGGCGGGCTAGAACCATCGTTTGTTGATGGCGGCATTGTTCCGGAATTGAATACTAACGCACAATGCAAAAATGGTTCACATTTCGTCGCAGAACTTGATGAAAGCGACGGCACAATCGTTAAGTATTCGCCGAATATCGCAGTTGTAAACAACCTTGAGGCTGATCATCTTGATTTCTATAAAAACGGGTTGGAGGATGTTCTTGCGACATTCCAGAATTTTATCTGTTCAAAATGCGCTAATTCAAGAGTTTTGTTAAATATTGATGACGCCGGCGTTCAGCAGTTGCAAGACAGAATTTACGGCGATATTTATACTTATGCACTTGAAAGTAACGCTGATTTTATCGCAAACAACATTAATTATGGCGCGGATTTTACGACATTTGACGTTTATTATAAAAATGAATTTGTCGGCGAGTTTAAGCTTATTCTAAAGGGGCGCCATAATGTGTATAATTCGTTGGCCGTAATCGCTGCACTTTATCTTGCAGGCGTTGATGTTTCAGGCTTAAAAGAGCATTTTGCGACATTTACAGGCATGGGAAGACGTTTTCAGTTAGTCGGAAAGCTTGAAAAATCTTTGAATGCGGATATTTATGATGATTACGCACACCATCCGACCGAAATCAAAGCAACACTTGATGCGGCAAAAGCGTTCGCGGGGCGTCGTGTAGTCGCAGTGTTTCAACCGCACAGATTTACAAGATTGCAAAGCCTCTGGGGAGATTTCCTCGATGCATTGAACGCTGATTTGGTTGTCGTAACTGATGTATATGCGGCATCGGAAGACGCTATCGAGGGCGTTACAGGCGAAGCGTTTGCAAAAGAACTGGGAGCAAAGCACATTGGAGGCGATATGAAATCTGTCGCAGCCGAATTGTTACCACTATTGAAAGATAATGATGTCGTAATCGGGCTTGGTGCGGGAACTATCACCAATTTAGGTAAAGAACTTATAGCGCTTGATGGGGAGATTGTAAAACTTGGTCATTAAAATGCAGGAAAATTTTGAGATAAAAAAACTTACCAGTTTTAAAATTGGCGGGCAAATTGCACGTGTTTATTTTCCTGAAACAGAGGTTGATTTTGTTGAAGTGATGGCTCGTGAACCGCAGGCTGTTGTTCTTGGAAACATTTCTAATGTTCTGATTTCTGACGATGGCTATTCAGGCGCGGTTGTTTTGACGTCAGGCATGAATAATATTTCAATCAATGGAACCACTGTCGTTGCAGATTGTGGCGTTAAAGGTCAGAAATTGGCCCAAACCGTTGCAAAAGCAGGGCTTGGCGGTTTGGAATTTATGATAGGATTTCCGGGGGCCGTTGGTGGTGAAGTTTTTATGAACGCTTCGGCTAACGGGCAGGCCATCTCTGATAACTTTATAAAAGCTCGCTGTTACTGTGCTGAACGTGGGGTTTTTGAACTTAACAAAGAAGATATGAAGTTTGGTTATCGTTCATCAATCTGTCAGGAGAAAAATATAAAAGTTTTGAGCGCAGAGTTTGAACTTGAAGAAATCGGAGCGGAAAAAGTTGAGGCAAGAATGGCGTCTTGTCTTGAGTTCCGTCGTTCGCACCAGCCGCTTTTGAATTTACCAAACTGCGGAAGTATATTCAAAAACCCATCCGGTGATTCTGCGGGCCGGCTTCTTGATGACTGCGGCGTTAAAAATATGGTGCAGGGCGGTGTGAAAGTTTGGGAAAACCATGCGAATTTTATTGTAAATCCGAATGACGGAAGTTCGCTGGATGTTCTTGAACTGATGGCAAAAATGCAGGGTGCTGTTGAAGAAAAATTTGGAATAAAACTTGAGCCTGAGATAATTTATCTTGGCGATAACAATAAAAGAGAGGAAGAATTATGCAAAATGTTATATCAAAAGACGCAAAAATAGCAGTTCTTTGCGGCGGAATGTCTTCTGAACGTGAAGTTTCAATGCGTTCCGGTAAAGGTTGTTTTGAAGCGCTTAAGCGTTTAGGGTTTAAAAACGCCGAGTTGGTTGTTGTTGATGAAAATATTGCCCAAACTTTAAAAGATGGCAAGTATGATATAGCATATAATGCGCTTCACGGTAAATACGGCGAAGACGGCTGCATTCAAGGCATATTGGAAATCCTTAAAATTCCTTACACTGGCTGCGGCGTTATGGCAAGCGCTGTTTGTATGAATAAAGAATACACCAAAAGAATGCTCACAGCTTGCAGCGAAATCCCGTTGATTAAATCCGTTTTCGTTCGTAAAGGCGAAGACGTTATGGAAAAAACAAAGGATTTGAGATACCCGCTTATCACAAAACCTGTTTGTGAAGGTTCCAGTTTTGGTATGACAAAAGTCAATAAGAAAGAAGAACTCGCAGCGGCTTACGCAGAGGCAAGCAAATTCAATAATGATGTTTTAATCGAGGAATATTTAGTCGGAATTGGTACAACTGTAGGTGTTCTTGAACGTGACGGCGTTCCGTTTGCCACTGAAATTCTGGAGCTTCGTCCGAAAAACGAATGGTATGACTACGAGGCAAAATATACAAAAGGTATGACTGAATTTATTCTTCCGGCAGAACTTTCGGACGAAATGACGAAAAAAGTTAAAGCGCTTGCGGTTAAAGCTTATGAAATGGTTGGCTGCAGTGGTGTTTCACGTGTTGATTTCTTAATCGTTGACGATATTCCGTATATCCTTGAAATCAACACAAGCCCGGGAATGACAGAAACCAGCGATCTTCCGGCGCAATCAGAAGTTATGGGAATTGACTACGACAACCTTGTGTTACTAATCTTAAAAAGTGCAGGATTAAACAAATAATGAGTGATGATATTCAGGAGTTTGATATAGAAAGTCACGAACGTGAGGTGAAAAAACGCCTGCGTCAGCGTCGTGTCCGCGGAAAACAAAACAGTTTGAAGCATGTTCATACGTTTTGTCGTTTTCTGCTGAGTTCACTATTGATTGCAGGAGTTTATTATTTCGTGAAGCTTCCGGCCTTGTACATTTCACCTGACGCGTTTGCGACTTCTGATACAGAGGTTATCAAACTTATTAATAACCGTATTGTTCCATCAGAAAAAGCTTATACACTTTTAAGCGGGTTTGAGGTTGAACATTTGCCGATTTTTATGCAGAAAACGGATGAGTTGAAAAAAATTCTCCTGACGCTTCCGCCTGTGGAAGATGTTTATATCAGACGTTACGCATTTCCGGCGCGTATGGATTTTATTTTTAAAGAGCGAATTCCTGTTATTTCTGTGATTCCAGACGTTAACAGCCAGCCGTTTGCGTACTTTACGCAGGATGGAACGCTTGTAGGCAAAGAATATGCGCCGTATATCGCAAATTTTCACACGCTGAATATTCTGTCTACTGGCTATAAAAACGACGCTTATCACGATTGGAAAAAAGAAAATGTTGATGAACTTTTGAGGTTTGCCAAATACGTCGAAACCTGTTCTAAAGAAAGCGTTGAGTATATAGATTACCGCAATCCTGATGATGTTTTTGTCAAAATTTCTTCCATAAAAATTCGACTCGGAAAACTTGATGATTCCGCATTCGAAAGGGTTCAGCGTCTGACAGCTATCCTGCCCGAAATTAAACTTATGGATGTTCGTATAAAGTATTTAGATTTAAGGTGGAAAGATCCTTATTTAAAATTGGAGTAAAACTATGAAAATAACAGTTGTACAAAGCAGATTTAAAGTCGCAGATTTCGCGTTCAATCTTAAAACAGTTTTTGAAAAATTGGAAAAAGCGAAGTCTGAAATCGTTATTTTCCCGCAGTATGATTTAGCAAACTGCGGCGGAAAAGATTTAATTCTTGATGAGCGTGCAGGCAAACGTGAGGGTGATTTTTATGAAAAAATCGCGGCGCGTGTCGGTGAAAAATACGTTTTTATCGGAGATGTTTTATTCCATAGTGGAGAATTCGTAGAACCTGACGAATTCGGGTTTTATAATATCAAGGGCAAAAGGGTTTATGTTTCTGATACATTTGAGGACGATGTAGAATGCGATTTGTACATCCTTGCGCATAACCGCTATTATACGATGAATTCTATTGAGGAATTTATGGATTCTATTGAGCCAAACTGTGATTTCGTATTTGTTAACGGTGTCGGAATGGCAGATGAAAAGATTTTCTGCGGTGCAAGCTTTGCCAAAAATTCTGAAAACGAACTTGTTTTCTTTGGCCCTTTATGTGAAGAAATAGTTGAAACTGTGGATTTTAAAACGACAATCATTCCTGATTTTCAGCCAATAGAAAAACAAGTCGTTGATGTCACAACATTTGCGCTACGTGAATATTGTGAAAATACAGGATTCAAAAAGGTAATCCTCGGACTTTCGGGTGGAATTGACAGCGCACTCACTGCTGCACTTGCGGTTCAGGCGCTTGGAAAAAATAATGTTTTTGGCGTTTTAATGCCAAGTATGTTTTCATCTCAAGGCAGTATTGATGACTCACTTGAACTTGCTAAAAATCTTGGAATTAAAACCGCTACGCAACCGATTACACCGCTGTTTGATGAATTTATGGCCGATGTTGCGAAAGTTCGTAAACACGATTTGGCCGAAGAAAATCTTCAAGCGCGTTTGCGTGGGCTGATTTTAATGTTTTACTCAAACCGCGAAAATTATCTCTTGCTTTCAACAGGTAATAAATCTGAAGCTGCAATGGGTTATGGTACTTTATACGGGGATTTATGTGGCGGTCTGAATTTAATCGCTGACCTTACAAAAACTAATGTCTATAAAGTTTCAAATTACTTGAACCACGATAAGGAAGTTATCCCGCAGGCAATTATTGACAAAGCACCATCGGCAGAGCTTCGTCCAAACCAGAAAGATCAGGACAGTTTACCGGAATATGCGGTACTGGATGATATAATTGAGATGTATTTAGAACAGAATCTTTCAATTGATGAAATCGGGCAGAAATATGACCGTGAATTGGTAAAAGAAACAGTAAGAAAAATTTATCGTGCGCAATTCAAACGCAAACAGTGTTGTTTGGGTGTTCGTCTGACAGAAAGGTCTTTCCTAAGCGGCATAAAATTACCGATAGTTCAAGGACTATACTAAATATTATTGACAAATTGCTATAAAAAATAGTAGTATAAACGCACCACTCATTTTTTAATTGTATCTGAATTAATAATTTAAAAAAAAGGAGTGAGGCTTTATGTAAACTAGTATCCGAAATATAAATAGCGAAAACTAAATAGAATTACTTGATAACCTAAGGCTTAAATTATTTAGGTTATGTGCGTTTGGATTGTTTTAATTTTTACAGGTTACATATAAGAATAGAATTAATAGAATTAAATATGTACCAAAACCAATCCAAAACAATACATTATATGTGCGTTTTAGAGTCTTATTTTCAATAGAAAAATTTAACAGGTATCTATTATTTGATATTTTAACCAATATGATTTCAAAAAATAGCAATAATGAAAATATGCTTATTAATGGCCCAATAACTTGGTCTTCATATAGGAACTCAAAAAGATGGTAGCTACCGATAGGTGTGAATATTAATAATACAATGCAACAAAAGATATTTCCTAAAAAAGATAAGATATTAGCGCATACATACTTTGTAATTTTCATGTAAAACATTTTAATATAAAGGAGTAGAAAATGGAAGAATTTATAAAAAATTTCCAAAAACTCCCGATAGTGCAATGCTTGTATTAGAAAGCATATGTCGCAGCCCGACGGGCTGCGACATATTGACTAATTATAAAAAATAATAATATGCTATTGTCTAGGCTGTGGAGGGGTGCTCTTAACCGTTCCAGCGCGTTTTCGCGGGTTAAAAGGTTAAAGGGTTAAAAGTTAAACGGTTAAATGGTAGTAATGTATTTACAAAGCCCTGTCATGCTGAACTTGTTTCAGCATCTGTCCCATGTTGCGAACCATTAGGATTGAAGAACGTTGAACATTCCCCAGTAACGCTGGACAGATCCCGAAATAAATTCGGGATGACAGTTATGGGATTTAAGATGGGAGAGATACTTTTATCTTTAACAATCATCGGTGTGGTCGCTACGATAACATTACCGCCGCAGAAACTTTCCGTACCGCAGGTTTAATTAAACGTTAAAAAAAGGAGCCGAATGGCTCCTTTTTCTATTTTATTACTTCTAAAAGTCTTTCCCAGACTTCGTCGATTGAACCGTTTGCGTTGATTGTGCGCAAAACTCCTTTATTTTTATAGAAGTCGATTAGTGGTGCGGTTTCACGGAAATATGTTTCAAAACGCGCTTTTGCAATTTCTTCGTTATCGTCTTTACGTTGTGTCAATGTGCCGCCGCATTTGTCGCATACGCCCTCAACTTTTGTCGGGTGGAATTTAACGTTATAAATTTCACCGCAAACTGAGCAAGAACGACGGTTTACGATACGTGAAATTAACACCTCTTGATCTAAATCAAAATAAATCGCACGGAAATCAACTGCGTCGTCGCCATTAATTTCTTCTTTCATTGCTTCTAATGCTTCTGCTTGTTCAAGACTTCTCGGGAAACCGTCTAAAATATAACCGTGCTGGCAGTCTTCTTGTGAAAGTCTGTCTTTGATTATAGATGCGACAAGTTCTACCGGAACTAATTGACCTTTATCAATGAATGATTGTGCCACGATTCCGTTTGGTGTTTGACCTTTGATTTCTGCTCTTAATAATGAACCTGTATCAATGTGAGGCAAGTTCAAGTAGTCAGCCAGTTTGTTGGTTTGTGTACCTTTTCCGCAAGCCGGCGGGCCTAAAAAGATTAACTGTTTTCTCATTGTACTCCCCTTTTTCATACTTTGTAATTGGGTAATGATGTCGTTTTCTGTGTGTTCTTTTACTGACATTTCGTTTTGCCTTCTTTCTTGAATTGAATTTATGTGTCTATGTTTGTTGCATAAATTGCGTTTGATTCGATAAAATTACGACGAGGGTCAACTTTATCGCCCATAAGTATATCAAACAATTGGTCGCAAAGCATTGCATCTTCAATGTTTACTTTCAACAGGGTTCTTGTTGAAGGATCCATTGTTGTTTCCCAGAGTTGTTGCGGCATCATTTCGCCCAAACCTTTGAAACGTTGGATTGTCAAGCCTTTTTGACCTCTGTCGTCGATGATTTTTTGTAATTTTTCGAACGATTGAATTTCAACTTCACCTGTATCACTTTCAAGCATTAAGCTTTCTTCTTCCTCGATTAAGAAATCGCGGATTAGAGGATAAGCTGTTTTCAAACGCTTGTACTCAGGGCTTTTGATAATGTTTGCATTCATTTGAACGTGTTCTTCTTCGTTCAAATTCAATTGCATATAGTATTTTGCGTTTTCGTTGTTGTATTTCAACACTACATTGTAAGCTGCAGCTTCGGCGATGTTGTAGTTTTCAGCGTGGTCTTTCAAGTAGTGGTTGATGTAATCAATAATATCGTTCATTTTTGATTGGTCTTCGAAATCTTCAACCGCGACCTCTGAACGAACCAATGCTCTCAAGAAAACTGCAGGGAAGAGGTTCAAAATCGGGTTGTTATATGCGTTGTAGTATGTTGACATATTTTTAACCAGTTCTAACAACTCGTCGCCTGTTTTAACTTTTGTTTTCTTTTTATCAGAAAGACTTAATGATTTGATACCGCGTTCTTTCAACATAACGTCAAGCGCGCGTTCGTCGTATAAGTATTCTGCAGTCTTACCGCTTGTAACTTTGAATAACGGTGGTTGTGCGATATAAACGTGACCGCGTTCGATTAACGGTTTCGCGTATCTGAAGAAGAACGTCAAAAGAAGCGTTCTGATGTGTGCACCGTCGACATCAGCATCGGTCATGATAATAATTTTATGGTAACGAAGTTTTTCAAGGTTGATTTCATCTTCGTTGCGGCTGATGTTAATACCGAACGCTTGAACCATTGATTGAATTTCGTTGTTACCGTAGATTTTGTCTAAACGCGCTTTTTCAACGTTCAAAATTTTACCACGGAGCGGCAAAATCGCCTGAAACATTCTGTTTCGGCCTTGTTTTGCTGAACCACCCGCTGAATCACCCTCAACGATATAGATTTCGCATTTTTCAGGTTCGCGGTTTGAACAGTCTGCAAGTTTACCAGGGAGTGTAGAGCTTTCAAGAACAGATTTTCTTCTTGTAAGTTCTCTTGCTTTTCTGGCTGCTTCGCGGGCGCGTTGTGCTTGAAGCGTTTTTTCAATAATGATTTTTGCAATTTTCGGGTTGAATTCTAGCCATTCTTGCAACTTGTCGCGAACAGCGTCCTGAGTTGCGCCCATAGCTTCCTGGTTTCCAAGTTTTTCTTTTGTTTGACCCTCGAATTCAGGGTTAGAAATTTTAACTGAAACGATTGCGGTTAAACCTTCTCTGACGTCTTCACCGGTAAGGTTTTGGTCGGAATCTTTAAGGATTTTGTTGTTTCTTGCATAATCGTTAAACACACGTGTTAATGCGTTTCTGAAACCTGTAAGGTGGGTTCCGCCTGAGTGAGTGTTGATGTTGTTTGCAAATGATAAAACGCTTTCGTTGTAAGCGTCTGTGTATTGCATCGCAACTTCAATTTGCATTCCGTCAACAACTTTATCCAAATAAATTGGTTGTTCGTGAAGAACGGTTTTGTTTTTGTTTAAGAATTCAACGTAACTTCCGATACCGCCAACGAAGTGGAAAACTTCTTCTGCCATTGTTGTTCCATCAACAAAAATGATTTTCAAACCTTTGTTGAGGAACGCCATTTCGCGAAGTCTGTTTGCGATAACATCTTTGTCGATTTCAGTTGTTTCAGTGAAGATTTCAGGGTCAGGCCAGAAAGTTGTTTTTGTTCCTGTTTTGTCGGTTTCGCCAATAATTTCAACTTGAGTAACCGGTTCGCCTCTCATGTACTCCTGACGATAGATGTGGCCCTGGCGTGAAACTTCTACAATATATTTTTCAGAAAGCGCGTTAACAACAGAAGCTCCAACGCCGTGAAGACCGCCTGAAACTTTGTAGCCGCCATCACCGAACTTACCGCCTGCGTGAAGAACCGTGTGAACGATTTCAAGAGCGGATTTGCCTGTTTCAGGTTTAATATCAACAGGGATTCCGCGGCCGTTATCTTGAACGGTAACACTGTTATCTTTGTTGATTGTAACTATAATATCAGTACAGTAGCCGGCTAAAGATTCGTCGATAGAGTTATCAACAATTTCGTATATGCAGTGGTGTAAGCCGCGTTGAGATGTTGAACCGATATACATCCCCGGTCTCATACGAACAGCTTCCAACCCTTCAAGTACACGAATGCTATTTGCACCGTAGTTGGTTGTTGTTTTGGTTTCTATTCTCTCTTCTTCAACTGCTCCAGCAGTTTCAATGATGTCTTGAGTGCTTTCTGACATGTAATTTTCTCCCTAATTCTATATACCCCAATTATAGCACAAACAAAGCATATAAGCTAATTTTACAAAGAAATATTAACTTTTTAATGAGGTAATCGCTGATTTTACGTCGGCGGATTTGTAGATGTAATTGCCTGCAACAAGAGAATTCGCCCCGAATTCTCTACAAATCCGCCCTGTATCAGCGTTAATTCCGCCGTCAACCTGTACAATAAGGCTTTCAGGAGCGTTTGCACGTATAAATTTGATTTTTTCTGCGCAGTATTCCATGAATTTTTGACCGCCAAACCCTGGTTCTACTGTCATTACAAGTAATAAGTCAACATCGTTCAAAAATGGAAGAATTTTTTCAGGCGGTGTTTTGGGTTTTATTGACAAACCTGCTCTTACGCCGTGGTTTTTTATTGCACGAATGAGGTTCAAAACTTCTTCATCGCTTTTCATTGCTTCGTAGTGAAACGTCAGAATGTCTGCGCCTGCTTTTATAAAATCCTCAACGTATTTTTCAGGATTTTCTATCATTAAATGAACATCAAGCGGCTTGGTCGCAACGCGTTTTAGCGCTGCTGTTACAGGAATGCCGATTGTAATATTCGGCACAAAATGACCGTCCATAACATCAACGTGAATCCAATCCGCTCCGTTTTCTTCAACGAGTTTAATGTCGCGCTCTAAGTTGGCGAAATCCGCTGACAATATTGACGGTGAAACAATCATTATTCTTCTCCTACGTTAAATTTTTTGCAGGCTTCTGTTGCTGCGTTTTGTTCTGCTTCTTTTTTGGTCGAACCCGTTCCGACTCCGCAAATTTCATCATTAAACGAAACCTGTATTGTAAAACTTTTTTTATGCGCCGGGCCTTTTTCTTCGATTAATGTATAAACCGGAAGCTTTTTGTTTACGCCCTGAGTGTATTCCTGTAAAAGTGCTTTTGCGTTGAAGTTTATATAGTGTTCCTTGACTTCTTCAATGTACGGTTTAAGCGTTTTTTTGAGAAATTTACGCAAAGATTTTAGCTTCCCTTCAAGATAAAAAGCCCCTAATAACGCTTCGAATGCGCAGGCACAAACAGAATCGTTTTTGGTTAAACCCTGTTTTTTATCGTGTTTTGAAACGATAAGCAGTTCTTCAAGGTTGAAAGATTTAAAAATTTTGGCAAGCGTCATGTCAGAAACAACTATTGAGCGTATTTTTGAGAGTTTTCCTTCAGGAAATTCCGGATACATCTCAAAAAGGATGTCTGATGTTAAAAGCTTTAACACAGAATCGCCGAGGAATTCTAGGCGTTCGTATGAGGCTGTGAAATCCAAATTGTTTTCTTGTATATATGACGTATGTGTAAGCGCTTTTTTAAAAAGTTCGTTGTCTTTAAGTTTAATTCCAAAAATTTTTTCTAATCTTTCCATAGGGTTATTATATCATAACTTGACTAATTATGTAACATGATACATAATACAATTAAGAAAGGATGGAAACATATGAAAAACAAAGTTGTAAACATTTATGCAGGGGGGGGGGGGGCCGGCTGAGCCGGTTCTATCTAAGAGGTTAGCGGGCTGCCGTACAACGAAAATGAGGATGGCACTCAGTGCCTTGTCATCCCGAACTCGTTTCGGGATCTGTCCAACGAGCCTGATAGAATGCAACGCTGGCCAGATGCTGAAACAAGTTCAGCATGACACCCGCGGTCAGGCGGGTTCCATAAGGGGC
>CANAJP010000018.1 GCA_947361615.1 uncultured Candidatus Melainabacteria bacterium
CGGGCTGCCGTACAACGAAAATGAGGATGGCACTCAGTGCCTGTCATCCCGAACTCGTTTCGGGATCTGGCCAGCATTACCGTAAGAATGTAACGCTAGTACTGCGCCTCGCGTTGAACGCCACCGCTCGCGCCCTCTCGCAAAACAATTCACTGGATTGTTTTGCTCGGCAGAGTGGCCGAAAGCGCGTCCGGCTGAGCCGGTTCTTTATGTGCCAAGTTTCGAGCGTCACAGATAGAGATGTGCCTCAGGCACCCCGTCGCGCGCTCGTCTCTCCGCTTCGCTCCGTGGCTCCGCTCGGCTTGGCCTTCACCATGGCGGAAATATTATTATCCCTCACAATTATCGGCGTGGTCGCGGCAATAACGTTGCCGTCGCTTACAGGTAATATTAACGAGCGTACATGGAACACACAACGTAAAGCTTTATATGCCCGCATGTCACAGGCTATTCCGCTTATGGGTGCTGTTAACGGGTATGCAGATTCTGAAACTTTTATCACTGCGGGGTTATCTAAAGTTTTGAAAATTAACAATATTTGTGACGATGAGCATATCTCTGATTGCGGTATTCCTGCCAAATTCGTCACTCTGGCGGGAAGTAATTACAGTTATTCAGTACCGTTCAAAATGTCGGATTTTCAGCCTAAAATGACCAGTATGTCATATTCAGAACCAACATTTTCACTTTCTTATAATGGTGATGATTCCAATGCTGCTGCGTTTGAAACTGCAAACGGGGAAAGTATTTTATTGTTTTATTTCTCTAAATGTCAAGCTGATATGAATGAAGCAACAACTTATTATGTTCAACCTAAAATTTGTGCGAATATGATTTATGACCTAAATGGTTCTAAGGGGCCAAATACAGTCGGCAAAGATGTCGGGATAATGACTGTTTTGTATGCTACTGATAGTGTTGTTGTTGCTCCACAACTCTGGTATCGCAATGCTTCCGACGGTGTTGATGGGAATTATCAGGCGGCACTTGATTATTGTAAAAACCTTGATGCTAATGTTAGGCTTCCAAATTTGGATGAACTCGCATCTATATTTATAAACAGTCGTTTATTGAATGTCGGTGAAAGTTGGGCATTCTGGTCATCAAAAGTCGTAACCACTAACTCGGCCTGGGATCAGTCTTTTATGACGGGTAATAGACGTATTACGGCTAAATCTGAAACGGCTGTTAAAGGAAGATGTGTTTATAGATAAAAATAAAAGGCGCTCGTAAGAGCGCCACAGAAATAGAGTTCAGGTGGCCGAGCCACATCTATAATTGGTTTGATAGTTGGGTTTCCCCGACTATTTTTTTACAACTTACTACCCGTTGATTTATACAAGCCGATGAATCCCATTAGTCTTTCGGTTTTGTATGAATCTAACTGTTTTTCAAGCGTTAAAAGGCTTTCCTGATAGCGAAGCAGGTCGAATTTTGAAAGTACACCCTCGTTATATTTAATCTGGTTGAGGCTGAAGTTGGAACTTTCAAGATTGTATTGCTTGATAAGCTGGTTGTAGCGTTCGTCGTCAGATTTTAGAACATACAGTGCGTCGTTGACTTCTTGAATTGCTGTCAAATTGGTTTGGTAGTATGTTTCTAAAATTCTTTCGTAAGTTGCTTTTTTCATTTTTAAGTTTGCTATACGCTGACCGCCCGTAAATACCGGCATCATAATTCCTGCGCCCAGCCCGATTAACATGTTTTTAGTTGTGAACAGGCTGCCTAAGTCGTGTGCGTTAAATAACCCGAAGCCGCCAAGGTTGAAAGATGGGAGAAATTCTTTTCTCGCAACTTTTACATCCAATCCTGCTTTTTGTACAGAGATTTCTGCTTTCAAATAGTCTGGACGGCCTGTGATAATTTCAGTTGAAATTTCAGACGGTATTGTTTGGCCGTCGTTGAGTTCTTCTAAGGTTTTGCGCTGAATATTTGCCGCGTTTTCAGGACTTTCGCCGATTAAAACTGCAAACTGGTTTAATAGTTTAAAGTGTTGTTTCTTTAGTTCTATTAAATCATTTTGTGCTGTAATCAAGCTTTTTTCTGTTGTTACGACATCCATGGAAGATGAAATGCCCTCTTCATAACGTAGTTTTTCGAGTTCGTAAAGGTTTGAGCGCAAATCAACTATTTCTTCTTGAAGCTTTATTGTTTTGTCCATTCTGACAATGTTCAGGTAAGTTGTTCCGACTGCTGAGGCGACCGAAATGTGAGCTGAGCGTTCGTCTTGAACAGAAGCTTCAAAGGTTTTCTTTGTTGATTTTGTTTTGTTACGATTTTTTAAGAAAAGGTCGATTTCATAGCTTGCATATACCGGCAATGCAAAACCCCAGTCAGAACTCGTTGTACCCGGCATTTTGCTGTACCCCGGGAGAAATCCTGTTCCGATTTGCGGAAGTTCTGAAGCAAATTGTGCTTTCATAGCTTGATAATATTCCTGAGTGACAAGCGTTGAGGCTTTCAAATCGTGGTTTTTATCGATAGCCTGTCTGATGTAGCCTGAAAGATATTCGTCGCCAAACGAATCCCACCATTCCAAATTTACATAGTCAAATCTATATTGATTTTTATCAACTTTTGCCTTGCGGGCAAATAAACTTTTTCTTTGTTTCGGGGCAGATGTATCATCTGCAGCATTAATGGCCAGTGCCGGCATGGAGTTTACAGTGATAAAACTGAGTAAAAGTGTTGCTGCTATTATCTTTTTCAATTTTTTTGTCCTCACTATTGATTTTTTTTTAAACCTATGATAGCATAATATTGTTGCAAATGCAACATGTAATTTTTGAAACAAAGTTGAAAAGGATTTTTTAATGAAAAAACCCGTGCATTATATAGATTCAATTTATTATGATTTAGAGTTAACTTCTAATGCGTTGAAAATCCTTGGCGCGCAAGTTTTTGAGAAATTTGATGTAGGAATTAGCATTACAGAGCATGCGGCGTTGGATACGATATTTTGTAACGCCGGAATTTGTCAGAGAGATTTGGCTAAATTATTGTTGAAAGATAGGGCTAATACCGGCAGAATTTTAGACTCTCTTGAAGAAAAGGGACTTATAACAAGATTTGTTGATTTGAAAAATAACAGGCTTGTGAAAAAAATGGGTGTGACTGAAAAGGGCCATCAGAAGCTTGAAGAAGTTAATAAAAAACTCGAAGACTATTTTAAGGATATGAAATTGCCGGACACGAGTCATGAACTTGAGTTGCAATTGCAACAATCGTTAAGAGAGTTTAGAAAAGTTATTTTAGAAGTAGCAAATATAAATATTTAGATATATGAGGTGATTATGACAGAAGAAATTCAAACAGAACAACAGGAAAATAATAAAAAGAAACCGCCGCTGTGGATGATTATAACTATTGCGGTTATTGTTCTCGGTGCGGTTGGATATTTTGTGCATGATGCATTGCGTTTTCAGTCAACTGATGACGCTTATGTCGAAACAACGACCGTTTCGGTTGCGCCAAAAGTCAGCGGCGAAGTCGTTGAGGTTCTTGTAACCGATAACCAGTATGTACGCGAGGGCGATGTTGTTGCAAGAATTGATGATGTTGATTATAAAATCAAGCTTGATCAGGCAAATGCGGCTTATGAAAAAACATTGCTTAATCAAAAGAACGCAAAAGCAAATTTCAACGCAAAACAAACTGACATTGAGGTTGCGAAAAAAGATTTAGACCGCTACAAAAGTTTGTATGAAAAAGGTGCGGTTTCAAAACAGACCCTTGATAACGCTCAGGCAAAATATGATTCGGCGCTCGCTGGTCACACAAGCGCAGAACAAGGATTGTTTTCTGATAAAAAAGACCGCGTTGCGGATGCTGATTTAAAATCCGTTAAAGCACAAAAAGATTGGGCGGAACAACAGCTTAAATATACTGAAATCGTCGCGCCGCAATCAGGTTTTGTAACAAGCCGCCGCGTTGAAAAAGGTATGTTTGCGCAAGTGGGTTCACCTTTATTCGTAATCGTTCCCGATAATGTTTGGGTTGTTGCAAACTTCAAAGAAAATCAGCTTACGAATATGAAAGAAGGTCAGCCGGTTGATATTAAAATTGATACTTATCCTAATAAAGTTTTTAAAGGTGAAATTGACAGTATTCAGAGAAGTTCAGGTGCAAAATCAAGCTTGTTCCCGCCGGAAAATGCTGTGGGTTCATTTGTAAAAATTGTTCAACGTATTCCGGTAAAAATTGTTATCACAGAAGATTATGACAGAGAACAGTACAAAGTTATCCCTGGAATGTCAGTTGTACCAAAGGTTAAAGTAAGATAAAATGGCAGAAAATATAGTTACACAAGAACAATGGAAGCCGACTGTAAACCCGTGGCTTATGATAGTTCCTGTCATGCTGGCGACATTTATGTATGCGCTTGACGAAACGGTTGCGAACGTAGCGCTTCCGCATATCGCAGGCTCATACTCGGTCAGTAATCAGGAATCCATCTGGGTTTTGACGAGTTACCTTATGGCAAGTAGTATCGTAATCCCGATGATAGATTTTTTCTGTCACCTGTTCGGACGAAGAAACTTCTTTATTCTCGGCGTATTTATTTTTACGCTGGCATCGTTTTTGTGTGCTATTTCAAATTCTATCGGAATGATAGTTATTGCGCGTGCATTGCAAGGATTGGGCGGTGGCTGCCTTATGCCTATGGCGCAGGCGATAAATATGGAAAGTTTTACGGGTGAAGCGAGAAACAAGGCAATGGCTGTTTTCGGGCTGGTTGTTGTAGTGGCGCCGATTTTGGGGCCGGTTTTAGGCGGTTGGATTACAGAAAACTGGTCTTGGCCTTATATTTTTCTTATTAATATTCCTGTCGGGTGTCTTTGCATATTACTTGCAAAAAAATATCTTCAAGACCCGCCTTATGCAAGACGGCAGAAAAATATTCATCTGGATAAATTTGGATTTTTGTGGCTTTGTGTATGGCTTGTGCCGTTGCAAATTGTGTTTGACAAAGGTAATGATGAAGATTGGTTTAATGCGCCGTGGATTTGTTGGTTGACAGCGGTCGCGGTTATAGGCGGAATTTTATTCTTTATTTCACAGGCAAAAGGCAAAAAGCCTCTGGTAAAACTGGATGTTTTTAAGGATGCAAATTATCTTTGTGGAACGGCGATGTTGATTATGATTAACGCTGTTTTGCTTGCGTCGTTGGCGATTTTACCGCAAATGCTGCAGAATATGCTGGGATACGACTCTTTTACCAGCGGACTTGCGATAATGCCGAGGGGGCTTGGGGCGTTCACTGCTCTATTGATTTTCGGGGGCCTTGGCGGAAGGTTTAGTTACAGAACCTATGGTATTGTGGGCATTACCTGTTTAGGTCTTGGCGGTTGGCTGTTGGGGTTGTTGAATTTACAAATTAACCCTATGTGTATTGCTATTCCAAACTTTATTTTCGGACTGGGACTTGTATTTTCTATGATGCCGATTACAACGCTTTCCTGCATAACTCTCAGAAATGACCAGATGACCAACGCTTCAGGGTTACAGAATTTGTTAAAAACTATAGGCGGCGCGATTGGAACTTCGCTTGTCGCGACAATGATTTCAAGATTTTCACAGGTTCATCAGTTTGGTTTGGTCAAAAATCTCAACGAATTCAACCCTGCTTATATCGAAAGATTGCAGAATTATGCGGGCGCTTTTATTTATCAGGCGGGGGACGCTTTAAATTCTGCAAATATGGCGATGAAAATGCTTTATAATCAGCTTATCCAGCAATCTACATTGTGCGCTTATATGGATACTTTTAAGGTTTTTGCAATCGCGTGCTTTATTTTGCTCCCGTTTTTGTTTATACTTAGAAATGAGAAAAGTTAAATGACAGAAGAAATTAAAAACGAAGCAAGAAATCCTTGGATAACTGCGATTCCGCTAATGTTAGCGATGTTCATCTACGTTTTGGACGGAACAATCGCAAACGTAGCGCTTCCACACATGGCAGGTTCCTTTTCCGCAACACGTGATGAGTCGTTGTGGATTTTGACAAGCTATATGATTGCAGGTGGTATTGTTATTCCGACAGTTGGCTGGTTCAGTAAACTTATGGGCCGTAAAAATTTCTTTATGTTCAGTATTTTTCTGTTCTCGTTTGCCTCAATGCTTTGCGGGATGGCGAAAACCATTGAATTCATGATTTTTGCGCGTGTTTTGCAAGGTTTTGGGGGCGGTGGAATATTGCCACTCGGGCAAGCTATACTTCTTGAGGGTTTCCCAAAAGAAAAACGCGGGCTTGCGATGTCAGTTTTTGGGCTGGGTGTAATCGTTGCACCGATTATCGGGCCGGTTTTGGGCGGTTGGATTACTGATAACTGGTCGTGGCCGTGGATTTTTTATATAAATGTTCCGTTTGGCTGCGCTGCTGTTATGCTTTCTAAAAAACTTCTTTACGATCCGCCTTATGCAAGAAGACAAAAAGGCGTTAAAATTGATACTGTCGGGTTCTTGACCCTTTCATTGTGGCTTATTACTTTGCAGACTGTTCTTGATAAGGGTAATAATGCAGATTGGTTTAATGCTCCGTGGATTTGTTGGACTTTTGCTGCCTCTCTGGTGTTTGGAATTGCATTTTTTGTTTCTCAAATGGTTAATAAGGATTCGTTGGTTGATCTGTCTGTCTTTAAGGATAAAAACTATTCTGCAGGTACTGTAATTCAGATTGTAATGCAGGGGGTGCTGTATGCGTCGCTGGCGATTTTGCCGCAATTCTTGCAGAATATGCTTGGATATACCGCATTTTTAAGCGGCGCAACGATGATGCCGCGTGGAATCGGGGCGTTACTTGCAATTCTTACCTGCTCGGTGCTTGCGGATAGAATTAATAAAAAGATTTTGGTCGCGACCGGTTTGACACTGCTTGGTGTTTCCACTTTTGTATTCGGCTCGTTAAACCTTCAGATTGCAAGTATAAATATTGTAATCCCTAACTTCATTATGGGGCTTGGTATGGGGCTTGCAATGATTCCTATTATTGCGATTTCGGTTGAAACGCTTTCTAACGAACAAATGACTAATGCAACCGGACTTCAAAATCTCTTGAAAAATATTGGTAGTGCAATCGGAACTTCTGTTGTCGGAACAATGTTGACAAGATTTGCACAAATTCACCAGTATATGCTGGTCGGAAACCTTTCGGATCTAAACGAAAACTTTATACTAAGATTGAAAAGTACAGCCGGAGCGTTAATGCAATATAATGCTCCTGATATTGCAAGCCACATGGCACAATATCAGATGTACCGTCAATTAATCCAACAATCGACCTTAATGGCGTTTATGGATGCGTTTAGAATTTTTGGTGCGCTATGTATTGCAGTAATTCCACTGCTTTTGCTATGCAAAACTAATTCACACAAGTTGGGTAAAAAACAAAATCAGGAAATGAATATCGGGCATTAATTGACAATTTATAAAATAAATTATACTAAATGCTTCCTGTCATCCCGAACTTGCCGCCGGTCAAGGCGGTTTCCTAACTGGTTAGTTAGTAAAATTTCATGTTGTCATCCTGAACTTGTTTCAGGATCTGGCCAACGTAAGTTTTTAGTTTAAGCAAAAGAATAATTTTTGATTGCAATGCTGAATTGATTTGTTGAATTTTTCTGTTTTACTTTTAACGGAACACTTGACAGATCCCGAAACAAGTTCGGGATGACAGAACCTGATATCATACAAAAGTATCATTTCTTCTCCATAAAACTGCTTATTTATATTTGAGGAGGGCGTTAGGCAATCTATCCTACTTGGTTTCTACCGTTTTCTTTAGCGTGGTATAGGCGTTCATCCGCTGATTTAATCATATCCTGAACAGTTTCAGCATCTTGTGGAAATGTTGCGACACCTAAGCTTATTGTAACGTTTGTGGTTTTGTCAGAGTTTGTGCGGACTTCTTGTTCTGAAACCATTTTGCAAAGCTTCTGGGCAGTGAAAACAGCGTCTTCGTGACCAATGTTAGGGAGAATTATGCTCATTTCCTCTCCGCCGTAGCGGCAAACTATATCTGTTGCACGAACATTCTTCTTTAAAGTTTGCGCAACTGCTCTTAAGACTCTGTCGCCGCACTGGTGGCCGAAATTATCGTTAAATTTTTTGAAATAATCGATATCAATTATAATCAGTGAAAATTCTGTCTGATAACGTTTTGCGTGTTCGAGGGCCGACGTCATTTGTTCCTGAAAATATCTGTGGTTGTAAAGACCTGTAAGGCCGTCTGTTGTTGCAAGTTTATACTGTTGTTCAAAGTCTTTTGACTTGATAAGATATTTGACGATTAACATTGCAATGAATACGATTGTTGCAAATAGCAATGGGGAAACAAGTTCCACCCAAAGGTTAAAATGTTTCATCATCTGGAACGTGAAAATTGTATAACCCATATATGTTAAAAATGTCAGGAATACCATTGCGCTTACAGATACGAATTTTAGCGTGATAAAACCTATTATGAGTGAAATTAGCACGCTAAGAAGAATTGTACAAAGTGTACCTGTTTTACTGATGAAGTTATTATCCAGAACATTATTTACGTAAGTCGCAAGAACTTCCACCCCGGGGAATAGTTTGTCAGTAGGTGTTGTTTTCAGGTCGAAAAGGCTGTTGGCTGTCATGCCGACAAATACGATTTTATCGTTAAAATCTGCGTTTAGTTCAACTGGTTCACCTTTCATTTTTTTGATGATTTTGTAGAGCGGAACCTCTTGATAGCTTCCTTGCGGGCCATACCAGTTCAAAATTGTATTGCCATCTTCATCCAGAGGAATATGTTTGTCTGCAAAATGCAGGTTTGAACGTTCATCAATTTTGAGTTCTCGTGCAGGATTTTTCTCTATTGCCGAATATGCAGCTAAAAACGCCATTTGAGGATAAAATTTATCGTGGTATTTTACAAGTACGGGCGCTTTTCTTAGAATTCCATCGTTTGAACGCGCAATATTTACTGAGCCTACGTTAGAAGTGTTCTGAATGATTTCTTCTACAATAGGCCGGTAGTTTGTAAAAGTATTGCCTTCAAAGTGCGGATCAAGCGAGTTGTTTTTGATTGATATCGCGAGTTTTTCCGGTAAATCCTGTGCTTTTCGCAAATCTTCCGGCTGGTAGTCGAAATTCATTGATGTTATTACATTATTATATTTTTTAAATACGGCTGCAAGCTTTTTGTCTTCTGCCGCATTGTTTTTGGCTGATTTTACGAAAAGCATATCAAACGCAATAATTCTCGGGTTTTGTTTTTCAACAAAGTTCACCACGTCAGCATAAAGCCCGCGCGGAAGCGGCCACTCGCCGATATTATCAAGCGCGTATTCATAACTCGCGTCGTCGATAGTAATCAAAACAATTTTCGGGCAAGGCTTGCGGTATTTTGCCGTTACGCTCTGACGTAAATCAAAAGTTTTATTCTCGATTCCCTCAACAAAAGCGTCCAGACCTGCATGCGTGAAACCATAAAAAAATAAAAGTGCAGCAGTTATCGAAAATAAAATATATAAAAATTTTTTTAACATAGTTCTCTCATCCTACTGATTAGTATAGTGGAATTGAGGGATTTTGGCAATAAAGTTTTTGAATAAAAACTTCTGTTCCAAAATGTGATTGTTAAGCTTTAGAATTTCAGTAGTCGTTGAAATTCCATCAGGAGATTTAAGGTATTTTAGCAGACATTCTTCGTGTAAATTCATAACATGTTTATTATTACAAATTTTGATTAAATACACATCAACTTTTTAAATAGTTTTATAAAAATTAATGGTTCGTTTGGTGTAGATATTTAGTATTGAATGTCTTCAATCTCGTTGTTATAAGCGAGTTCTTCCTGTTCGTAGTATTCGCTTGTGAATTCTTGTTTTTCAATTCGAGCGTCGGCAAGAATTTTCAACATTTCAACGTAGTCAAGACATTTTTTGCCCTTGACTCCGACTGTTTGCATTTGAATTTCGCCGTTTGGAAGAAGTTTAATTTTTAACTGTTTTTTTGCCATTGTTCGCTCTCCTTAATCCAAATCTACCGTTAAAACGATTGTATTGTCGTCGAAAACTTCTTCTTCGGTTATAGAAAGGTTTTGTGCTTCCAAACGTTCTTTAATTTTGTTGTAGGAAATTTCCTGTGCGTTTAATGCGTATTCGGAACCAATGTTTTCAACGAGTTCGTTGAGTCCGTAATCTTTGTTATACGTCGCGGTCATTGTGTAAGGGCCGTCAGCTTTAGGCTTTTCAAAGCTTAAATGGAACGCCTCGCAAGTGCAGGTGATTACTCCGTTTTCTTCTTGAATATTTTTCGCGCCATGTTCAGAGAGAGTTTTCATGAGCGCATTTCTGTCCATTATTACTGTTTCAAACGCTTTGTTGAAAAATTCTTCTATGTCTTTGCCCTCAAGGTGAAGTCGTTCACCTATTTGTGCGCTTGAAAGTCCTTGAACTATAGCGCCTGCAGTGTTTATGATTCCGCCGCCTATGGCAAAAAGCAGGTATATAGGCGCTGCTGATATTGATACTGACATTTTATTCCTTTCATTGATTAAGAAGTGCCTGACGTTCTATTAAACATCTAATCTTCTTCCGCCACGGCTTGCGTTAACGTCTTGCGGTGCGGAGGAATCAGATGGGGTTTCGGTGTATTTTTCAATGCTTTCTTTTGATGAGGCACAAACTGCTCTGACGTTCGCCCATTCACGGATGGCAAGAATTTGTTCTTTCTGCGTTTGCGATAGTGGTACCGTGTTTGCAATAGCTTTTTCAAAGTCGTTGAATTTTAACGCGCGGTTTTCAAAGAATGCGTCACAAAGCGCTGAAATTACGACCTGTTCGATTTCGGACCCGATAAAGCCTTCGGTCATTTTTGCAAGTGTTGTAATAACTTTTGCGTCATTCGGTTTGATTTCGGCGCAGACTTCTTCGTCTTTAAGGCGTTTTGCAAGGTGGACTTTGAAAATTTCTTTGCGTTCTTTGATTGTAGGCAAATCTACAAAGAAAATTTCGTCGAAACGGCCTTTACGTAGGAGTTCCGGCGGAAGTTTGTCGATATTGTTTGCTGTTGCTATGACAAATACTGGCGCTGTTTTTTCCTGCATCCAAGTTAGGAATGTTCCGAAAATTCTTGATGAAACTCCGCTGTCGTTGCTTGATGAAACGCCGTTTAAGCCTTTTTCGATTTCGTCAACCCAGAGGATTGCAGGTGCAACGGCTTCGACGGTTGCGATTGCTTTGCGCATATTTTCTTCTGAACTTCCGACGATACCTGAGAAAATTTTACCTAAATCAAGGCGTAAGAGCGGTAATTGCCAGATTGTACTCATCGCTTTTGCGGTCAAACTTTTACCGCAACCCGGAACACCTGTAACCAGAACTCCTTTTGGAGCCGGAATACAGTATTTTTTCGCGCGTTCTGACCATGAATTGTTACGTTTTAAAAGCCAGCGTTTGAGGTTGTCCAGACCGCCGATATCGTCAATACCGAGGTCGCTTTGAACGTACTCTAGCATTCCTGTCTTACGGATAACCTGCATTTTTTCTTCAAGAATTATATTTATATCGTTTTTATCAAGTTTGCCGTCGTTAACCATAGCAAGCGCAAATGCGTTCTCAGCTTCCTGCATTGTTAAACCTAGTGCAGCTTTGCAGAGTTTATCTTTGTCTTCCTCAGTAAGCTTTGAGGTGTCGATTCTTTTGTTTGTCGCAATCATTTTGTTCAAACGCTCTTTGATATCTTCAAGTTTAGGGAGCGGAAAATCATAGATTACGATATCTTTTTGAAGGGTTTCGGGGATATTAAGGTCAGGAGAAACAAAAATAATGTTTTTTCTGACGTTACTTGTTTTCAGCGTCGGAATTAAATCGCGAAGTGAACGCACAATTTGAGGGTCGGCAGGACGCTGTTTTGTTCCGAAAAATACGTGAAAATCATAGAGGATAAATACAGAATCCTTGTCGTATTTTTCGATAAATTCGATTAATTTATTGGGGCAGGTTGTGTTAGGGAATGTTTTTTCATCATTTTTCAAACCGCTGGCCTGCGTCCAGATAAGAACTTCACGCGGAAATTTTATCTGAGTTTCATCTGTTACTATACCTTTGATGAATTTTGTTGCTCTATCTTCTTCATAACTGGAGATGTAAATATACGGAAAACGCGCTCTTAAAAGATGCGAAAGTTTTTTAGGATTATCGCTCATTTATTTTCTTTCATACTAACTGTTGACTAAATAATGATACCATATTTTTTAATACGGCGCAAGTAAGGGGAAAGTTATCTTTCCCCTTTAGGTGTCCGAGAAAATCTCGCGATAAGGAACGTGTCTTGGATTTGCTCCACGCTCACAGAGTTTCGCATAAGTGGCTCTGCCACAGTATGCTCAATCTGTTCGCTATCCGGATTTCATCCGTCCGCAAATCCGCTGAGCGAGATTTTGGCGTGGCGTATTAGACAGCACTCTGCCGTAGCAAAACGATTGAGTATCGTTTTGCAAGAGGAAAGCGGGTTGGCCTGCGAGGGCAGGGCAACCCGCGCCGGAGAACTGCTTTTAAGTTATCGTTTTATGCAGCGAATGGAAAATGTGTATGTCTTATAATCAGAGCCTCGAGCGCCATTGCTCATATTGACCACCCACGCTCGATCTCGATTATATACCGAGCTCGACCAAATTTGCGCAGGTTCGGTTAAATTGACTATATCTTTGTTGATGAGCATTGCCGAAAGTTCATCAATATTTGGAATTCTGGTTTCACTATCTGTATTTGTGCAAATTTTGGCAGCATTATACCAGTCCGCGGTTGCGGCATTATTGGTAGGCGTCGGCATAGGGGCTACAACAGAAGAGTCAGTAGCATTAAATACTGTCATAATACCCATATCTTTGCCAACTGTGTTTGGGCCTTTGCTACCATTAAGGTCATAAATGAAATTTACGCACATATTCGATTCTGCAAATCCAAAAACATTATTTGCTTCTGTGAGTGCCTCTTGGTTTAAGTATTCTGTACGGCAGGATTGGTTATAGTATGCGATAATGCTTTCACCGTTTTGAGTTTCAAACGCGGCTGCCTTAGTGTCCTTTGTTGAATATGAACTTCCGCAATATGCTGCACTCCTAAACCAGCTGCTTAATTCGTAAAGCGTTGTAGGCATTGATGTTTGAGAGCCTGCCAGATTTGTGAAAGATGTAACGACTCCGCAATCTGCTAGGTGCGCATTGTCGCAGATGTTGTTGATTTTGAGAACTTTAGATAACCCTGCAGTTAAGAAAGTTTCGGTCGCAGAATCTTCTGCGTCGCTTGCCCCCTCTGAACTTTTTTCTTTTAAAGTTCCGTAACCATTCAACGCTGGCATGAGCGATATCGCTTGTGACATTCTTGCATAAAGCGCTTTGCGCTGTGTGTTCCAAGTCCTTTCGTTAATGTTGCCTGTCAAACTAGGCAATGTAATTGCGGCTACCACGCCGATAATTGTAAGAGATAATAGGATTTCAGCCATGGTAAAGGCTGCTTCACTAATTAAGTCTTGCCCCCCCCCCCTCTATGGAAATGCCCATATTACAAGGGTTTTGGATGATTGGTTTTTTCATATTCTATCCTTTCTTTTTCTTTTAGTTTAAACTATGTTATTTATATTGTCAATGCCTTGTAATCATATCAAGGTTTTTGGCCAGTTTGTCAAAATCTCCCATTCCGTTGATAAAAATTAGACCGTTTTTTTGAATGTTTACTTCTATTTTGTTTTTGTACTGTGAAATAATTTTTTCGTCATAGCGGTCAGTAAGGAAGTGGTAACGCTGGTTTTTTGAACCTACCCACGGGCGGGAGAAGTCTTTCTCATCTTCGCGGAATTCCCCGTCTATTAAAAGGTCGATATAGTTAAGGATTTCGCGGTTTTTAATGTTTTCAATTTTGCCCCCTGTAAAACATAAAACCGAAAGCCCCGTTTTTTTAGCGCCGCGGGCAAGAAATTCTAACGCTTCGGGCTGCTCAAACGGTTCGCCGCCAAGGAACGTAACCCCTTGAATGTTAGGGGTTGCAAGTATGTCGTTAAGAATTTCTTCTACGTCAAATTCTTGACCGCCATCATGCGGCCATGTCGCTTCGGCCCAACAGCCTTTGCAGTGACGCGAACACCCTTGAAACCAGATACAGTAACGCGTTTCAGGGCCCTCAACTTTTGTTTGTTTGATAATTTGATAAACACGTATTTTCAAAAATCTATAATCCTTTCATCTTCTGACGATTTTTGGGTGTTTTTGGCTCTGTATATGCAGATTAGGTCGTTAAGCTGTTGTTGAAAATGCGGTTTTATTTTCATTTCACGATAGAATTCTTCCAGTGTTTTGAACCCGTTGTGTTGCGTCCTGTATTTGATGATTTTTTTTGCGATAATTATACTTATCCCGGGGAGTTTTGCCAGTTCATCTTCTGTTGCAGCATTGATATCTGTTTTGCTGATCCTCTCAAGTTTTATAGGTTTTTCATCCTCGGTTTTTACGGGTCTGGTTGGCATAACTTTTTGGGGCGGGTTTGATTCATGTACGTTAAATCTGGCTTTCAAAATTTCAATAATTCCATTGTAATTAGCCCTTTCTGAGAAAGATATGCAAATTGTATCGAAAGTTTGCTCAAATAAATTGTCATTGTTATTATACATTAAGGTTATTGCAGCGTTTACCTGTTCTGCCCATACAACAGTCGCAGCACGACCCTTGACCTTATTATCAACACAGCTTAAGGTTTTGTTTTTAGTGTCTAATACAAGAATAACATTCTGGTTTTTGAGTGTAATAATATATTTATCTTTAGTGATGAATTTTTTGCTCTGTTTTAAGGCTTTCCGTCGACGAAAAAATGCTCTTATTACACCTGCAAGACCGTCTGATTCACGTTCGCCGGTGTCGTCTTCAAAATACTGAAACTGGCGGTTGTAACGTCGCGGCCCGTACATCGTTGAATAGCGGTTATACCTGCTGTCAGGTATTAGTAATGAGATTATTAACGCTATTACATAAAAAATTATTCTGTACATTTATGGATAACCAGCCCTTAAACTCATTATACACCAAAATTTTTGTTTATGATAGAATTAACCTATGGCAAGTGATTTTATTAAGAAAAATTTATGGTTATTTAAATTTCTGGCTAAAGCTTTTATGCAGTTCCAGAAATATTTTACGCATATCGTTGAGATTAATAATAAAGAGTTGAAACCTTGTATTTATGCAATGTGGCATTCTGATCAATTCTGTATTTACGGGATTCAGGATAAAGCTCATCTTAGTATGCTGATTAGTAAATCCGCAGATGGCGAAATTGTATCTTATGCAACAGAATCCTTAGGGTTTAAGACTGTTCGTGGTTCTTCCAATAAAAGAGGCGCAATTGAAGCCACTATGCAGATGATTAATGCTCTTAAAGCGGGTGAATGTGTCGCACTTACCGTTGACGGGCCGCATGGGCCTTTGCATAAGGTTAAAAGCGGGGTTATAAAAATTGCGCAAAAATCTGGCGCGCCAATTGTACCGGTTTGCTGGTATTCTGATGACCCTACATTTATTAAGCTTCCGTCATGGGATAAAATGACATCGCCTATTTGTGAGTGCAAATTGTTAAACCTTTACGGGGAACCGATTTATGTGCCGGAAGAGCTTACTGCAGAACAGTTTGAGGAGATTCGTGAACAAATTAGGACATCGCTGTTGGATTTGCAAGCACGAATTCCTGAGGAATATAAAAAAGCTAAAAAAGAAAAGCTTTGGGCTAAAAAGAAATAAAAGAGGGTGACGGGTATGTGTAATAAATTTGCGGCAGTTGTTTTAGGACTTGCGTTAACTTGCAACGGTGCGTTTGCGGGTTTGAACGGTAAAATCGAGCGCGTAATCGGCGCTTCAGGGGTAAATTCCTCTGCTGTTACGGTTTCTGTTAAAGATGTCAAAACTGGTGAAGCCGTTGCACAAATTCGTCAAAAACAACCAATGATTCCCGCCTCTACGCAAAAAATGCTTACATATCCTGCGATTAGAGAAACACTCGGCGCTGATTATTTGTTTTCAACCGGTCTTTATAAAACAAAAAATGGTGATATATATTTGAAACTATCTGCTGATCCGTATTTTACAACAGCAGATTTGAAAACACTTATCAAATCGCTTGGTGAAAAATCACTTATTTCCTGTCGTGAATTTTATATTGATGATACCATTATCGACTCTGAAGAATGGGGCGAGGGCTGGCAATGGGATAACGATTTGAACCCGCTTATGCCGAGATACAGTGTTTATAATATAGATAGAAACTTGCTTACCTTGATTATTCGCCCGACAATCAAAGGCTCGCAGGCAGATGTCAGGTTGACCGAATTTTATCCTGTAACCTTTATGAACCTCGTTCAAACAGGCGATGTTGATAACGTTAAGATGTCCAGAAAAAATAATATTTCACCTGATATTCTGACACTTGAGGGTACAGTCAAAAGGCAGGTTACAAAAAGTTTTCCGGTGAATAATCCTAAGCGTTATTTTATGATGAGGCTTGATGAACTGGTTAAAGATCAGAAATTCGATTATTACGGTACTTATCCGTCTAAGGCGCTTGAGGCAAATGCTGTTTTGCTAAAAGACGTTTCGCACTCACTTGAGCGTGCGGGTGCCGATATCTTGAAAAACAGCAGCAACTATGCGGCTGAAACTGTCTATAAAATCGCGGGCGGTAAGTATAAAAATTCTATAGGAACAGTTGAGGCTGCAAACGAAATGTTTATGGACTACTGCACCAAAAACGGCCTTGATACATCAGACATTCGCGTAGTTGACGGAAGCGGCGTTTCAAAAAATAATATTATGACTTCTGATTTTGTGACCGCGTTTCTTATAAACGAAGCGAAAAAAGAGGATTTCCAAAGTTATTACGACACAATGGCAAAACCGTCTGAGGGAACATTAAAAAACAGAATGTTATATTTTAGCGATAATTTACGTGCTAAAACGGGTTCCCTGAGCGATGTCAGCGCAATTGCAGGATACCTTACAACCCAAAAAGGTAATATGGTTGCGTTTGATATTATGATTAATAACCATAAGTTTACAGGTAAAAAGAAGAAAATTCTCGAAGAAGAAATCTTGAGAACAATATACGTTAATTACTAAAATGATAAATAAAAATAGTTCAAAATCAGCAGTGATGTGGCTTTCGACCGCGCACTTCATAAACGACATTTACACCGGCATGTTGAACCCGTTGATGCCGTTTATTGCTGCAAAATTAAGTTTTTCAATGGCTTTTGCGACAATTATCATAAGTATTTCGCATGTATTTTCGTCTGTTTTACAGCCGTTAATCGGGTATTTCGCGGATAATATTCAGCGTCGGGGGTTTATTTTGTGGGGATTGTTGATGTCGTCCGTTTTTATTTCGTTCGCACCCGGGCTGCCGTGTAAATGGCTTTTTATTCTGTTTGTTGCGCTTGGAAGTTTAGGTTCAAGCCTTTTCCACCCGCAGGCGCTCGGTGTAGTATCTAAATTTTTACAGAACGGTAAAAAGGATGTCGCAAAATGGATGGGCATTTTTATCGGTGTCGGTGCGCTCGGGTTTTCGCTCGGCCCGCTGGTTTCCTCTTCTATAGCTCAGTTTTGGGGATTGGAGAAAATCGCGTGGGTTTGTATCGCGGGGGTAAGCTGGGCATTGTTGATGTTCAAATTTGTACCGAAAATTTCTCAATTGGATGATGGACCTTCGAAATTCGGCTTTAAAAAAGCTTTTTGCGATATTTTAACCAATAAAGATTTGAATATTTTATTTTTTATCGCGATGGTAAAAACCCTTATTACAACTTCGTGTTCGATATTTCTTCCGTTTTTGTGGAAAGATTTGGGATATAGTAAGTTCTACATCGGGTGTGCGTTGTTTGCGTTCACGTTTGTCGGCGGAATCGCCGCAACTATCAGCCCTATGATTGAGCGGAAATTCGGTACAAGGGCGATTTTGTACTTTTCAATGATTTCTACTTGTCCATTGTTGATAATTTTTATCATGACATATCAAACTATGCCGTTGGTTGCAATGACTATGTTTATTTTGACAGGTGCTATCACAATGATGGCATCGCCTGTGATTATGGTGCTTGCACAGAATTTGGCGCCTCAGTATAAAAGTATTATTTCAGGATTTGTAAACGGGTTTGCGTGGGGTGTAATTGCGGTTCTGATGTCAGGGCTGGGCTTTATAGCACAAAATCTCGGCATAACCAACCTTCTCTTCTGGATTTCGATTATACCTGTTTTCGCGTCATTATCAATTAAATATATAAAGCTAAGCTAGGATTGATAATTTATGTTGGTTGTGGTTGTTCGGGGTTGATGTGTGTCCTTGTGGGCAGTTGTGCTGTGCCGGCTGGTTTTGCGCAGAAGACGAGTTCTGTGAATTCTGCGAATTCTGAGCGCTGCCGGGACGGCCAAAGCTGAAACCTACTATTGACGATACTAACATGTAATGACCCCTTTTCGTATTTAATTATATATTGTTGAAATTTAAAATGCAAGTATTGTTAAATTACATCTTTTAAATGACTTTAAATTCCTGAAAGTGGACTATAATAATTGGATATTGGAGAATAGTCACGATGATTTGGAAGATTTTATTTGTAATATATTCGTTAATAATGATTGGCCTCGGATTTTTAGGGCTTGGAATTGAGCCGGAAACAGGCGTAAGATTCGGCGAGGCGGTTGTTAACACTACTGTGGAAATCATGCTTGTGCTGGCAATGGTTTATACGTTTGCGCTCGGATGGCAGAAGCGTCTTGTTAGCGAAAGATTTAACAAATATTTCTTTGCTTTTTCGATAATAGCGTTTATTTTAGTTGGTGTGTTTTTGTACCAACATACTTACGCTCCGCTATATTCGGATATGCTTCTTTCTGCGATGAAAAACGGTATGGTGCCGCGTCACTGGGATTTCCAGATGCTGCTTGCTATGACAAGAATTGAAGTTTTAATTTTTGTATCGCTTGCGCAGTTTATAATTTTTGTGCCATTCTATCTGGCTTATTACCATTACAAAAAATGTATGACAGAACTTGGCGTGGCAAAACATTCGGGTAGAAAATGTTTTGCGGTTTACGTTGTATTTTCTTATATGTTTGTATTCTTGTCATTGTTTTTCGGACTTTCTGGCGAAATTGTAAATTTTAACATTTTCGATTGTCTGTCAACATTGTCAAGCATTTATATTGCGCTTGGCGTGGGCGCTTATGCGTTCAATGTAGAGGTTTTGAACCCTATTTTTTGGCGGGTTTCTCTACCGGTTTGTATTGTTATAGAACTATTGCCGGCGGCATTGTTCAGCGCTGATTTCAAAGATGCAATCGGCTGGACTGTAACACAGTCTTCGCCGATTTATTTGCTTTCTTCTTATGTTATGACGGCGGTTGCGATATTTATGATTTATCGCTACGCTTGTACTGAAGTGGTATTCAAGTCAAAAGACTCTACTATTTAATATCTTTAGCGATTAAGTTTGTGATATCTTCACCGCCAAAAAGTACCATGTTTTTAGGCAAAACTACTGTATAATTAAGTTCTTTGGCTTTTTGCGCAACTTGAGCTTTTATGCTTTTATCCAGTTCAAGCAGTTTGTCGTTGTAGTTTTTATCCATCTGGAATTTTTTGTCGCTTACATCTTTTCTGTATTTTTCTTCAAGTTTAGCGATTTTGTCTGGGTTGGTTTCGTTGGAAATTTCGATACGTGCCTGCTCAAGTGTTTTTTCGATGTCCGCAAGTTGTTTTTCGTGTGTACTTTTAAGCGCTTTAACAGACGCAGAGTTTGTGATTAATTGTGTTAAATCGACGGTAGCGACTTTCATGTCGGTGTTAGCGCTTGAGAACGCGATGTTGTTGATTGATACCCCTAAAATTACAACAGCCAGCAAACCTGTAACGGCTAAAATTTTTGTTTTCATATTTCTCTTACTCCTTTTGATGTTAATTAGAATAAGAAAGACAAATCAGGTTTATAATTCGACATGTGGGGAAATATTGTGTTTAATTTTTTTGTCCTCCCGAACTTGGTTGACTAAGTCGACAATCATAGTGGGTGGTTGATAAAATTCCATGCTGTCATCCCGAACTCGTTTCGGGATCTGTCAGGCGACACTGGTAGAATTCAACGCTGGACAGATGCTGAAACATTCTTGCTCGACTCGCGTGAAACGGCACCGCGAAAAGCGCGGTTTTCGCTTAGTGCCTCTGCTCGCTCGCGCAGTTCAGCATGACAATAAGCGACTTACACTGGTAACTTAATACAGAACTCTGTGCGGACGTTTTCGCTACTGGAAACGTTGATTTCCCCTTTGTGGGAGTTGATGATTTCCTGTGAAAGATAGAGGCCCAGACCTGTGCCGATTTTGCGGAATTTTTTTGTGGATGAGTAATATTTGTTAAAGATTAACGGAATTTCTTCTTTTGAGATTCCCTGTCCGTAGTCTATGACAGAAATCGTTACAAACCCTGGGATTTCACCTGTTGCAAGGTCGATTGTTTCGCTTGAGGTGCTGTGGATAATCGCGTTAGAAATAAGGTTTTTCACAACACGACTAAGTTGTAGTCTGTCTGCGTATATTCTTATATCGTGCTTTGAATTAAAATTGATTTTGATTTTTGAATCCGCGGCGATTGGTTGCATTTCTGAAATTATGCCGTTTAAAAATTCGTTAAGCATAATATTTTCTTTGTACAATTTTATGCCTGTTTCTTTAACTTTGTAGGTGTCAAGAATTATTTGAACAAGGTCGACAAGTTCGCGGTTGGATTTTTTCATTCCTTCAAGTGCGAACTGTTGTTTTTCGTTGATTTCTCCGAATTTCCCCTCTAAGAAAAAGTTAAGCATATTGCTTTCGGCAACAATTGGCACTTTCAGGTCGTGGGTGAGAGTTGCGATAAAGTCTTCTTTCAGGTTTTCAAGTTGTTTTTCGTTTGTAATATCTGTGATAAGAAGAACATAGCGTTTCTTTTCGTCGACGGAAAGCTGGATTGAACTCAACTGGTAATTTTTATTCGGGTAGTGTTTGATAAAAACATTTATTTTTTCAGCTTTGTGAAGTTCGGTACCCTCTTCGATTTCGATGAAGTCAAAAACATTTTTGCCTACCAGGTCATGATGTTTATTACCAAACCAATCTTCAATTTTAGGAGTGGTTTTAAGGATTGAATTTTTTTCATTGACGATTAAAATTCCGTCGGATAGTGAGTTGATAACTGTTTCAAGCAGTGTATTCTGGCGCATGAGTTCTGTTTGATATTCAACAATCATTTTTTCGCGGTCGTTGAGGGTTTCAACCATCCGGTTGATACTTTCGGTAACAGTTTGATAACTAGGGTTGTTGGAGTGGCGAAGCGGTTCGATTTTTGTTGTAAGGTTTCCGTAGCGAACAGAATCTATAGTGTTCGTTACAATCCCTAAGTAATCATTGATTTTTGCCCAGCGTGTGTTTGTTTTTCTCGTCAGGTAAAAACAAATTAGCAGAATAATGACGATACTCAGATTTATGTAAAATAGAAACATTTTTTACAACTCCCAACATTTGTGTTATATTCATAGCATATAAGGAATTTGGAATTATGTCAAAACTGTATCTCCCGAAAACGATAAAGATGGTAATCACTGATTTTGATGGGGTTATGACGGACGGATGTGTTTACATTTCGGATAGCGGGGAGTTTATGAGAAAAGTAAATTTTCAGGACGTTATGGGAATGTCTTTGCTAAAAAAAGCCGGATTTAAGCTGGGAATTATCTCGGGTGAGGGCAATAAGGCTATCGAAATGCTTGCGAAAAAGTTCCAGATTGAAGAGGTTCATCAGTCTATAAGAGTTAAGATTGATGTGTTGAAAGAAATTATTGAACGCTACAATTTGACTCCGGAAGAATATGTTTATATTGGAGATGACGTGAATGATCTGGCGTGTTTGGAATATGCAAAATATAAAATAACTATTCCGCATGCGCCGGCTAAGGTTAAAGCTGTTGAAGGAATACAGGTTACTGAGAAAACCTGTGGGAACGGGGCGTTTAGAGAGGTCGCGAATTGTTTGACTACTTAAAAAAGATTTTAGAACAGGTTAGGCAGATTAGTGAGAGCGTCGATGATTACAAAAAATTGTCGCCGTCAGGCGCTATGCCTGCCGTTGCACAGGTTAATAGTGCCTTGAAGCTTCTTAAAAAAAATAAGATTGAAGAGGCCGAAGCCTTACTGCTAGAGGCCGAAGAGCTTTATCCTGCAAGCGAAGCGGTTTTTAGAACTCTTGGGTATGTTTATGAAACCCGCAAAGAGTTTGAAAAAGCGGCAGAATATTTTCAAAAAGCACTTAATCACAATCCTATAAAAAAAGATCTGTTTATACGTCTTGGATACGCCCAGCTTTCTGCAAGGTTAAACGAGGAAGCGCGTAAAACTTTTGAGCGTGCGTTAAAAGTGTTCCCGCTGGATGCGGAAGTTATTACAGGCCACGGTATGGCGTTATACAGGCTTGAAGATTTTGAAGAAGCGCGAAAACAGTTTGTTAAAGCGTTCGCTATTGACGCGCGTAACCTTAACGCTCTTTTCTTGACTGCAACGATTGATACAATGGTGGGTGATTATGAACGTGCCGAAACAAGGCTTTCGCTTCTTGTAAAACTTGCGCCGGCACCGGCTCATTTATATGAATATGCAAAGCTTAAAAAGCTTAAAGGTGATTATGAAACGGCAGAAAAGCTGGCTGTACGTGTTATTGAATTAAACAAAAATTTTCTTCCTGCGTATATTTTGCTTGCGGAAATTTCTCAGGCCTCTTTGGATTTAGATAAGGCGCTTGATTGGTTGCAGGTCGCAGAAGAGAATGAACTTGACTCTGCAGCCCTTTATATGGCGCGTGCAAATCTTTATATGTACAAAGAGGATTTTGAGTCTGCGCTTATTGCATACAGAAAAGTTCTTGAATATGAACAGTGCAAAAATACGGATATGAAAATTCTTATCTGTGAAATTCTTCTTGGCGACTTTGAGGGCAAGGAAGAAGTTGTGAAGATTATAACCGATGGCGAAGATAACGAGGTGGCTTATATGCTTCTCGGGGTATGGAATTACAAAACAGGAAATCTTGCAGCTGCAGAAACGTTTTTCAAAAAGGCTTTGCAAATTACGCTAAAACTTCCTGTTGTATATTATCGTTTAGCCAAAATCTATCAGACTCAAGGGGATGATTACAAGGCTGAAAAATATTTCAAGCTTGAAATAGAAAAAAATCCTTACCACTTTAAAGCCCACAAAGATTTTATTGAATATTTGATGAACAAAGAAAATTTTGAAGAAGCACGGTTTAAAATAAAAAAAGCGCTAAAATTTTTTCCTGAGGATGCAGAACTCGAAAACCTTTTATTTTATGCAGGTTTCCGCCTTGTTGACGGGGAAACTTCCGGCTATAATGTTAAGGAACTTTTAAAATTGGCTGAAAAACTTGAGAAAAATTCAACTTTTTTGTATGCTGATGAGAGAAATATTCTGTTAGAGAAGATTAATAAATAAGATAACGAGGATTAGAATAAGTTGAGAAAAGATATAATAGTCCAAAAGTTTGGCGGTACCTCTGTTGCCGATGTTGAAAAAATTAAGAATGTGGCTCGCGCGGTAATCCGCGAGAAAGAAAACGGAAACGATGTTGTTGTTGTTGTTTCTGCAATGGGACATACTACGGATTATCTTGTAAAAATGGCAAAAGAATTAAATCCTAACCCGTCTGAGCGTGAAATGGATATGCTCTTATCAACAGGTGAAGGTGTTTCAATCGCCCTTTTGGCGCTTGCAATTCAGGCGCAAGGGTATGAGGCTGAAAGCTTGAACGCTATGCAGATTGGTATTCATACCGAAAATATTCACATGAAAGCGCGTATTACAGATATTGATACAACCCGTTTGGAACTTAGCCTTTCACGTGGTAAAATCGTTGTTGTAGCGGGTTTTCAAGGTGTTACAGAGGGGAACGAGATTACAACACTTGGTCGCGGCGGTTCTGATATTTCTGCGGTTGCATTAGCGGCTGCACTTAAAGCTAAGCGTTGCGATATTTACACTGATGTTGAGGGCGTTTATACAACTGATCCGAGAATCGTTCCGACGGCTTCACGTCTTGATGAAGTTTCTTATGAAGAAATGCTTGAACTCGCTCAGGCCGGTGCAAATGTTCTTCACCCTAGAAGCGTTGAGGCTGCAAAAGTTCATGGCGTTCCAATGCGTGTCAGAAGCAGCTTTAAGCTCGATAATTTAGGTACTTTAATTTTAGGAGTAGACAAAATGGAAATAAATAGAGCGGTTACAGGTATTGCAGCAGATTTGTCACAGGCAAGAATTGTTGTCTGCGGTGTTCCGGACAAACCTGGTGCAGCGGCGGCAGTTTTTACAGCCCTCGCTGATAACAAAATCTCTGTTGATATGATTATTCAATCTTATGCGGATAAAGTCGCAAATACTAACGATATTGCATTCACAATCAGTGCCGATGATACTGACAAAGCACTTGAAGTCCTTAACGGCTTGAAAGCTAAATGGAATATTTCAAAAGTAGAAGCAAATACCGATATTGCAAAGGTTTCTGCTGTTGGTGCCGGCATGATTGGTAGACCCGGAATTGCGTCTAAAATGTTTCAGGCACTTGCAGATGCAAATATTAACATCAGAATGATTGCAACAAGCGAAATTAAAATCAGCTGCTTGGTGAATAAAGAAGATACTAAAAAAGCAATAAGAGTTCTCCACGATGTATTTGAACTTAACAGTAACGAAATAGCGGAAGTCAAAGGTACACTGCCGGAAGACGAAATATAAAAAGAGGAAAAAATAAATGAGTTTAACAGTATATTTAGGGATTGACGTGGGTTCTGTAACCACAAAACTTGCCTTGGTCGATGAAAATGGTAAATATGTAGACAGCGTAATGCTTAGAACTGCAGGTAAACCTGTAATGGCCGTTCAAAACGGTTTGAAAATGCTTTATGAAAAGAAACTTACCGAATATGATGTAAAAGGCGTTGGAACAACCGGTTCCGGCCGTAACCTCGCGGGTGCGCTTGTAGGGGCTGACGTTGTTAAAAACGAAATTACCGCACACGCAGTTGCCGCAAGTATTAATGTCCCCGGGGTTCAAACAATTCTTGAAATTGGCGGGCAGGACAGTAAAATTATTATTCTGCGTGACGGTATTGTTACAGACTTTGCTATGAATACTGTTTGTGCGGCTGGTACAGGAAGCTTCCTAGACCATCAGGCTCAAAGACTTAATGTTCCTATCGAAAAATTTGGTGAAACAGCACTTAAATCTACAAACCCTGCGCGTATTGCAGGACGTTGCGGCGTTTTCGCTGAAAGTGATTTGATTCACAAACAACAGTTGGGCTACCCTGTAGAAGATTTGCTTTACGGCCTATGTCAGGCTCTTGTTAGAAACTACCTGAGCAACCTCGCACTTGGTAAAGAACTTCTTCCGACAATTACATTCCAGGGTGGTGTCGCAACTAATACCGGTATGGTAAAAGCTTTTGAAGAAGCTTTGGGGACAAAGATTGTTGTTCCTAACCATCACCAGACAATGGGTGCAATCGGTGCGGCGCTTCTTGCGATGGAAAACCACCAGTACACAGAAGCTTCAACGAAATTCAAAGGCTGGGAAGTGGGCGATATGCACTTTACATCAATCACGTGTGAATGCAACGGCTGTTCAAACAACTGTGAAGTAATCACAATTGTCGAGGGTACAGACGAACTTCAACGCGTAGAAAACATCAAGGATATTAAAGGAAATATCATTGCGCGTTGGGGCGGCACCTGCGGACGTTGGGAAATAGCATAAGAAAATAAAAAACTCCCCATTGGGGAGTTTTTTATTGACAAAACGCAAAACATAATACATAATGAAATAAAAGAAAGGATGTGCCGCTGAGCGGCCTCCACAATTAGACCCGAGCGTGACTTGG
>CANAJP010000019.1 GCA_947361615.1 uncultured Candidatus Melainabacteria bacterium
CGGCTTGTTTAGACGCAGAAATATTTTTCTGTGCTAGATTATTATACATTAAACTGTTTGTTTGAATAGGTGATACACGCATAACAACTCCTTATATTATGAATTGTTCATGTAAAAACCGCACAAAAAAAAATTTGCTATTAATTATTAACGCCATATCCAAAAAGTGCAAAATCGTATTTAATAGGATCCTGCGGGTCTAGTGAGCGTAAAAAAGCGCTCAATTCTTCAACCGCTTTTTTATCGTTAGAATTCCGTTTTAAAATTCCGAGTTCGCGCGAAATTCTTGCGACATGAACGTCCATAGGGATTCTAAGCTGAGCGGGCGTCATAAATTTCCATACACCCAAATCCACGGCAGATTTCCTAACCATCCAGCGCAAATACATCCACATCCGCTTCATAGCGCCGCCCTTTGCAGGATTTGGGATAGCAAAATAAAATCCATCAGAGGCTTTTTCACCCGCACATTCATAAAAATAATCAGTCACATACTGCATTAAATCTTCACTTTGTGCTGCACGTGAAAAAAGTCCCGCAAGTCCGCCATCTTTATGGTAAAGCTTATTTAAGACTTCTAAAACCGCAACAATATCATTTTCTTTCATAAAACGGTAGTTAAACCCGTTAAGTTCAAAATTCCCCGCCATAATGTATTTGTAAGGGCTTTCGCCCATCATCGCAAAAAGCTGATTAAGTTTGCCAATAAAAGCTTTGCGGTTTCCGTACGCGAATATTGAAGCTATAAAACCAGCGATTTCAATATCTTCAGCGTTTTTGTATCGGTGAGGAAACTGCACGGGATCATCTTTGATAAATTCTTCTGTTTCATAACGTTCCGCAAGTTCATCCATCAATGTTTTAATATCAACGTCGGTTCTAAGCATTTTTACCTCTCAATCCCGCAAAATAATCTTCTAATATTTTATTACAATCCTCTTCCATAATCCCGCCATAAACTTTTAAGTTAGAATTAAGAAGTTTTCTCAAATCCATTACAGAACCCAATGCACCGTAATTTCTATCAAACGACCCGAAATATACCGTACTTATTCTAGCTTGAATTATAGCCCACGCGCACATCGGACAGGGTTCAAGGTTAACATAAAGCTCGCAGCCATCGAGTCGCCAGCTTCCAAAAGCTTTTTCAGCCTCACGGATTGCAAGAATTTCAGCGTGTGCGGTCACGTCATTATCAATTTCTTTACGATTTGAAGCCGACGCAATAATCCTGCCATCCTTTACAACAATGGCTGCAATCGGAATTTCATCACCGTTAAGGCCTTTTACAATCTCAAGAATGCGCTGCACTCAACACCTCTGCTTGCTGAAACTTAATTTCTACAGTAAATCCCCATTCTTCATCGGAAGCCAGTGAAATTTCAGCGTTCATCGCTTCTACAAGAGCTTTTACAATAAACAAACCAAGTCCTGTTCCACGGGTTGTACGAGTTGTGTTATCGTCAAGACGCACAAACTTTTCGAATAACATTTCCAGTTTATCCTCTGCAATAACATCACACTTGTTTCTAACACGAATCGTTGGAACTTCATTTTCTACAACGCCTTCAACCACGATCGCTGTAGACGGTTCAGAATACTTAACCGCGTTTTCAAAAAGGTTCACAAAGACTTGAACAAGTCTTTCTTTGTCGGCCGAAACTTGAGGGAAATTTTCTGCCATATTGATTATAATTTCGTTGCGCTCTTTATTTTTGACCAAAATTTTAGCGCCTTCAATAATATCTTGAAGCCAAACTTTATCAATTGCAGTTTTGAGCCTGAATTGTTCAATATCCGGAACTGTAAGCAAGTCTTCAATAAGATGTTTAAGCCGCTCTGTCTGTTCTTTTATAATCCTTAATGATTTCAATTTCATGTCTTCATCAATAACAATATCCTGCCGCAAAAGTCTTGAAGTATAGCCTTGAATACTAGTAAGCGGTGTGCGAAGTTCGTGGCTTACAGTATCAATAAGGTTTTTGCGGAACTCGTTCATACTGTTGAGTTCTTTGTTTGATTCATCAAGTTGAAGATAAGTATTTTGAAGCTGACCTGCCATTTTGTTGAATTCAGCGGCGAGAAAAACCATTTCATAAGGGGTGAATGCGCTCGTAATCAAACGAATCTGGCGTTTATAATTACCTTTTGCGACCGCCATAATTCCTTTAAACAATTGCCTTATGTTCATATAAAGATAATATGAATGCAATCCGCCAAGCCCGATTATAGCAAACGCCACAAGCAAAACCATGGAAATAATTTTCAGCCTGCTTTTATAAATAGTTTCGTCGGTTAAACTTTTCGGCGTGTTTACGATAATAGTAATTTCAGGAGATTTTTTCTTGATGTAAACGAGCGGTTCGTTTTTAATTTTGCCGTAAACAACAGGGGTTTCAAAGCGCGGATTAATTTTGCCTTTTGGAAGCAGATTGAAAGATTCTTCAAACACAGACTTATCATAGTTATGGCTTGCTATAAGATTCAAATCCGTGCCGAGGACGTAAATCTGACGTTTATCATCATTAAGTGCCTTAAACAACTCGTCATCCAAATCATCAAGATTAAAAGTCGCGACAAGATAACGACTGTTATCAAGTTGGAGATAAATAGTCGAACGACCGGCTTCTTTATTCCTGTTTTTCAGAACATCAACTTCATACTTGGAGTAAACAATCTCTAATTTTTCACGCCCGAACGCTCTATCTGAAATAGAATCAAGGTAAAGAATTTGTTCCTCTTTCGATTTCATATAGGAAAGGGCAAATTTTATCTGCTCAAGGTTTTTCAAAACAGAATTTGTAAAAAAATCGATTTCAGTAGAAACCATGCCTGCGATGAGCGATGCATTGTCACGAAGCTGCGCACGCACAACTTTCTGGTTAATATTACTGATAACAATCCCACCGATTGTCATAGGAATAATAACCGCAACAAGCAAAACAATGACGTTTTGCTCTACAATTTTAAGCCGTTTCAATCTAAAGATTTTTCTAAGTTTGCGACGAAGCGATTTTTTACTCATATACTACTCCTGAGCAAATGGCGTTAACTTGTAACCAACGTTAGTCACAGTATGCAGATATTTAGGTTTCTTAGTATCATTTTCGATTTTGTTACGCAGACCGCCCACGTGAACCCTTAGCATTCTAACATCTTCGTTACTGTCATAGCCCCAGACCTCATCAAGCAAAGTCGCAAGGGTCACAGGGTTATTGAAATGCTGCATCAGGCAGTATAAAATTTCAAACTCTGTCGGGGTGAGCTTAACTTTTCTGTTTATAATAACAGCCTCTAGAGTATCAGGAAAAATTTCAATATCACCTATTTTCGTAACTTCATCGCTAAGAGAATTGTCATTCTCCTGAATTTGATTTCTACGAAGCAGAACCCTTATGCGCAAAAGAACTTCCTGAATATCAAACGGTTTAACAAGATAATCATCAGCCCCGCAGTCAAACCCTTCGGTTTTGTCATAAATCGTACCTTTAGCGGTAAGCATAAGAATAGGAATAGCAAGTTTAGCCTGCCTGATAGTCTTACAAACGTCATATCCGTTCATCTTCGGCATCATAACATCAAGTAAAATCAGGTCATAAGTATTATTAAGAGCCTTATTCAGTCCCTCGAGTCCGTCCTTTGCGACGTCAACAAAATACCCGCTCTGCGCAACGTCAAACTCTAAAAGTTCCCTGATTTCATCATCGTCATCAACTATTAAAATTCTTTTTTGAAAATCTTCCATTTGCCACCTCGACGCATACTATTTTATACGATTTTCCAAAATTTGTAAAACATTTTCTAAACGATTTTTGTCGTAATAATACCACCATCCGATTAATGTTTCAAACGCTGTAGCCTGCCTGTATTCGGCCTGATTGGAACGACGACCGACAGGAATTGGCAGGTTTCTGCCGCGGCGAGAAATCTCTTTTTCCTCTCCTGTCAAAAACTCCTCAAGCTCTGCTAAAAGTTCTGCCTGAAACACAGCCTTAACTTTATCCGTGGTAATTTTATGAAGAATACCCGCATTAGGAGTTTGCAAAATAGTACGTTCGCGAACAAAAAGTTCCCATACCGCATCGCCCAGATATGCAAGATGTCGTAATCCCATTTCTTCCATAAGACCATATTACAATAAACATTTGAATATTTAAAGATTTTCATGTATTATATAATTATGAAAAGAGCTTTAATTTTATTATTAACTATTTTAATGACTTCATCTGCAGTACTTGCGAAAGATTGCTGCACAGACAAGGATTCTTACGATTTTGACCGTGATTACAAATGTTCAGAACTTATTCAAAAAATTCGTTTTCAAAAGAATACACTATATAATGTTCTCGGGCTTTCTGCCGAACAGCAGCAACTCAAAGACGAAATAGAACTTCGTCGTAAAGAAGAAACAAAACCGTTCGTTGATGCGTTCCACTGCGAACAACAAAAACTGCGTCAAATTGCTCAAACGGCCTACAAAACACCAGCATTTAGAAAACAAGAAAAAATCACCCACAAAAGCTGGAAAAGAATGCAGAAAAAGTTTAAAAAATACGATAAAGAATTCCTAAAAATTCTTTGCTCTACGCAAAAAAGCAAATATAAGGAAATCGTAAAGCTTACAAAACGCGATATAAGATACTGCTATCTCAACAGAAAATGCTGTACAAAAAACCCTTATATAAACACATTTGGCAAAAACGATGCAAAAAATGTTTGTGAAGTTTGCGACAAACACTCACATCCGCATCTTTTCAACAAAAAATGCAAACCTAAAAAGTAATTGACTTATCAGGCTCCAATAATTAAAATAATATTATGAAAAGATTTGCGTTATTGTTATTGATGTTTTTACTGGTCGGACAAACTGCCAATGCCGGTAAACCTGTTGTGGACACAAGCAAGGGTTACGTAGGCGACCTGCCCGAACTCGGGAAACAATTCAGCGATTCGGAACCCGCAAAAACAAAACCGCAATACGAGGCAACAAAAGAGTTCAACTCTGCCAATCAGGTAAAACCGGTTCCGCGCGACAACCCTGCCTTTATAAATATTATCTATAAAGCAGACAAAAATACGCAATACATAAACGATATTAATGAACTTTTGCCAACACTGGAAAAGATTTACGATTCTATTGAACACGAAGAAGATGTTCAGCGTTTTGTTGCAACGACTTACTTTTTCAATAAAACAATAGAATACCTGCGTGACAAATATAGAGATAAACCGGAATTTTATTTTGTTTCGTTCCAGAAAATATTAGAAACGGATTTGCATATCCAGACCGTCACGAATTTACGCGTTGAAGCGGTTAAAAATACGCCTTATATGGCATACGGCGCAGACGGTAAAATTTATAATTCCGTAAATATAGACGAACAACTGTCCTATCTTCAAAAGGAGATAGAAGAAACAATAACAGTTATTAAAGGCGTTTACTAGACTTACGATACTATTGCCACGCCGGAACTCGTTCCTAGCCTTGTTGCACCAACTTCGATTAGCGCAATCGCCTGTTCTTTTGTTTTAATCCCGCCTGAGGCTTTGACTCCTAATCCGTGGGAGGCAACCGTTTCAGCCATAAGTTTTACGTCTTCGACTTTTGCACCAACACCACCTTTTACAAAACCTGTTGATGTCTTAACTAAATCTGCCCCTGCTTCAACGCATAATTCGCAAGCTTTTTTTATTTCTTCCGCGCTCAATAAATCTGTTTCAAGTATAACTTTCAACGCTTTTTCATTACAAGCAGCCTTAATCTCACGAATTTCGGCTACAATCTTCTCAAACTCACCGTTTTTCAAATCCGTAACGTTAATAACCATATCAACTTCATCCGCACCGTCTTTAACAGCCTGAGCCGCCTCAAAAGCCTTAACTTCCGCCTTTGATGCTCCAAGCGGAAAACCAACCACAGTCACGACTTTAACGCCCGTACCTTCCAATCTTTTAACAGCCATCTCAACATACTCAGGATTTACACAAACCCCTAAAAACTTATGTTCCACGGCTTCGTTAAATAATTTATCAAAATCAGCCTTCACTGCGTCTTGTTTTAACAATGTGTGTTCAATATATTTATTAAGTTCCATACCCCTCTTCTCCTTTTCGAACACATTATACCACAAGCGCTAAAGTTTGTAAAAAATATTATTATCACCATCGTCAACCCATACAACAGTAATAGACTTCTCCTTGTCGTCAAACGGATTTTGCAGGAAAGAATTCGTCTTGAACGCAAGCTTGTCATAAAATTTAACTTTTCGCCATAAATATTTTGTATAAGTCAGTAATCTCATAAACCTATTATCCCCCCGGTCTAAGCAAAAATAATCCTGATAATGGATAATTTTCCGTTGAAATATCATACAAATTACTCATATACTTTTTTTAGGGTATAATATTTAGAATGAATAAAGCGGGTAAAATTTCGATAATAACACTGGGGATACTGGCATTCTGGAGCGGAATATATTTTGTTTTAATTCCGCAGTTTTTAAGCAGCGAATTTGCCAGAACCAAAATCGAAGCGCAAATCCTTAAACAATCAGGATTTAGCCTGACCCTTAACGACTACAAGGTTCGTACAGGTCTTGCACCTGTCATTAGGTTTAAGGCCGCAAACATTGCACTCACCAAAGGCGACGAGTTTGTAAAAATCAACAATATTAACACAAAACTCAACTGGCTTGCATTATTCACAGGTAAAATTTCAGTCAGGAACTTTGAAGCAGACGAAATCAGCGTAGACTTAAACGAAGATTATACCGAAAAACTTATCAGCCCGCGTATAATCAAGCTTATCAAACACATACATCTCAGAAGATTTAAAATTCATAACCTTGCACTCAATCTGAAAAACCAGAAACTTATTCAAGACATCAATATTATAAGCAGCGATGTCGTTATAGATAAGTTTAACCCCGACAAGCAAATCAAGCTTGCAACAAACCTGCAGCTTCATGAAAAAGAAAACTCAGGATATGTAAACTTAAAAACAGATATAAAACTTCCGCTAACTCCTCAGAACGTCAGCAAAAGCGAAATACGCGCAAATATTAACCATTTAAACTTAAGCACTTTTTCAAAATCAATCAGCGTTCTTAACCCTGAAATCGAATTGCTGGACGGCGTAATTGACCTGAATATAAACAAGAATTCTTACGAACTCATCAGCTTAAATCTTTTGAGTAACGGCCTTTTTGTAAAATTCAGCGGTAAAGATTTACCGGTTACACACACCAAACCCATTGAAATCAAAGGGCTTTTGTCCACCGAAAACGACAAAATAATAATCAACGCATTGAAAATAAATTCAGATCTGTTGAAATCTTCTATTCTCGGACAAATAAACATCAAAGATAAGAAAAATCCGGACTTAAACCTTTCTATATCAATCGACAAATCCAACGCGCAAGAAATGATTAAACTTCTTCCGCCGGAAAAAGATTTAATGCCGGAATTGAATTTCTACGCACTAAAAAAACACTTTTTTGACGGCAATGTCCTTGCCCATATTGATGTTACAGGGAAAGCCGTCAGACCGCAGATTAACGGAAGTATTCTTATTACAGACGCTTACCTTGTAAAACCATTCAAAAACGCAAAGAAAGCCACCATCAAACTCGTGTTCAAACGTGATAAAATGACGCTTGAAACAAATGTTCCAACAAGCGCTAAAGAGCGTGTATGGGCAAACGGAATTTTCGACCTCTACGACGAAAAAAAATGCAACCTTAGCGTAAAATCAACACAGAATATAAACCTTGAAGCCGCACAAGCAGTATTAAATCCTCTTCAAGAAATCATCAAAATCGATTTTGGCCCTGTACCTGTGATGAAAATTCTGGGCAACGGGAACATTGATATAAAAGTAAGCGGAAACACTATTGATCCACATATTACGGGTTCTTTAAACTTTAAAAATGCTCAAGTATCATTCAACGATATGCCGAATCTCATTGTAAAAAACGGTGCAGGAACCCTGAACTTTGTTGACACCGATACATTCTTCAAAACAACAAGCGCAACGCTTAATTCCAACCCGATAAATATTAACGGAACCTGCACGCTTCAAGGTGTTTTCAACTTCTTCGCAAACACAAAAGACCAGAACCTGAATAAACTTTTAGGTGATATCAAAGGTAACACTCTGCTTGCGGATTTGAACAACTATTTTGACCAGATTGAAAGCATTAAGGGGCTTGGCGACCTTGATTTGAACATTTACGGCGCACTAAAAAACATTAATGATATTGAATTTAATAAAAATGTTTTCTCTAAGGGCAAAATCACTCTTCACGCCGTAACCCTTAAACCGCAAAGCGTTCCACAGGCGATATCAAACATCTTCGGGGAACTAAATCTTGACAACAAAGACTTGTTGATGAACCTTTATGCACTTATCAACAAATCAAAAGTCACAATTGAGGGCAAAATCAAAGACAACGACGCAAATCTCCTTGTAAAAACAAAAGATTTCAGAATAATCGATGGGATTTCGACAATGCCTATGGAGCTTCAAAAATTCATCCTGACGCTTGTAAAATCTAACGAGTTTATGAACCTTATTCCAACGATTAAAACGAATTTCACCGCAAAATACAAAGGTTCAATCGATAATATTCAGCCGCAAAATCTCGAAGTTTATGGTAGCGTATTTTCTGATATAAATCCTGCTGTGTTTAAAAAATCGAACTATGAACTCGTCGGTTCAACCCTGAAATTCAGCCCAATAAGAATTCAGACGAAAGACATTAAACTCGACACAGTAGCTGTAATCACAAATGTTTTATCCGATAAACAATCAGTTTCAGGAAGCTTCAACCTTAAAGACTTTGACTTAAACCTCCTGAATATTTCAACCCTCAAAAACTTTGAACCATTAAAACCGGTAACTTCTAAACTAGAAAATTTAACCGGCAAAATCAATATCTCTTCTTTAGCAACAAACAACAACGCAAATGCGACCTGTGACCTGAGAGATATAAAAATCCAAGCGGACAAAAGAACCCACGAAATTCTAAACGGTAAATTACAGCTTAAAAACGATATTATTCACACAGATAATATTAACGCAAGATTTTACGAAATGCCTATGCTTCTCAACGGCAAAATTTCACTTGCAAACAAAAATCTTCCAACATACCATTTCTGGCTGAACACAAAACCGACACAGGATTTCATTAATAATGTATTTAATCAGAACGCGCTCTATCCTATAAAAGTTAAAGGCGACATAACAATGAACGCTGAGATTTCAGGTTCTGCAAACAACACACACGTGAAATCAGAGCTTTTACTGGATAAAGATTCATCAATTTATTATATGGGCGCAACGCTCGGCGACAAAGCTAATACCGTTAAACTTTCATCAAACCTGACTCTGCACGGCAACGAAATTAAAATCAACAACTTCAACTATGACAAAATAGTTCTCTCGCTTGATAAAAACGAAAATCTCGTTCCATTATTAAACATCTCCGGCGGAATGAACTATCTTCAAGATAACGTAATAAAATTCAACAACTTAAAAATCAAATCCAAAATGCCTGTAGATGCAAAAATATTCAACATAATCTTCCGCAAACCGTTTATGAAAGAGGGAGTTTTCACCTCCGACCTGACGCTCAACGGAACCTCTTTGAACCCGCAGGTTCTGGGTAAACTTAACGTCACCGACATAAACATCCCGCTTGTTGAAACCAATATCAACAACATCAACTTTGACTTTTTACCAAAAACGATTAATATTCTCTCAACCGGCGACCTTATCACCAATAAAATTCAACTTGGCGCAACACTCAAAAACGACCTAACACTTCCGCTACAAGTCGAAAACATGAATATTCACGTTGCACAGCTCGATATGAATAAAATTATCGACAAAATTAAACACATTGAAGAATCAAACTTCAAACTTCACACAACGACAAGCGTTGTCCAACCACTTGATTACACAAACTTCATCATTAATGACTCAAAAATTTCAGCCGACACTATTCTCATCGACAACATAACCGCAAATAACTATGTCAGCACACTGGAAATCGGCCGTGATAAAATTCTTAAACTCAAAAACTTCAACTTTGACCTTGCTGACGGCAATGTCAACGGAAGCCTTACACACAATTACAACAACGACAATTTAAAATTAGACCTTACCTTAAACAGAGCCAACGCAGCAGAAATGGCAGAAGCCCTTTTCAATATCAAAGGCCAGCTTTACGGACTTGCAAACGGCAAAATGTCACTGACCTGTATGGCTAAAAACGACAAAACCTGCCTTGCAACACTCAGCGGCTCAGGGAACTTCGATATTCAAAACGGCAGAATGCCAAAACTAGGCTCTCTTGAATACCTGCTAAAAGCAGGAAACCTTATCAGTAACGGGCTTACAGGTCTTACCATCAACGGCCTTATCGACCTTTTATCCCCGCTTAAATCAGGTGAATTCAAAACCATTTCAGGCGACTTTAAAATGAACGACGGAATTGCAGACGAAATCAATATCTATTCAAGCGGCAAAGACCTTAATTTATATATCAACGGCAAATATAACCTTACAACCGCCGTTGCTGATTTCAAAATTTTTGGAAGCCTTTCAAAAGACATAACAACAGTGATTAATAAAGTTAAAAATCTTTCACTCAACACTCTGTTGAAAACCATCCCTGGTGTTAAGAAAGACGCGAACTCCGAATTTGCCTCAGACATAGCAAAAATTCCAAACTCAAACGATATTAATAATATTTATAAATTTTTCCGCGTAATCATCAACGGCGACATCAACGGAGAACACTTCGTCAAGTCCTTTGAGTGGGTGGAATAACTATTCTGTCATCCCGAATTTATTTCGGGATCTGTCCAGCGTTAAAAACGATTCAAAAAATAAACAAATTCAATAATGCTTCTAACGTAAAATATCAGATTTATTCACTTACTTTTTATTAAAAAGCAACGTTAGCCAGATCCTGAATCAAGTTCAGGATGACATGGGGGGGGAGGCATAAACCTCAACGAAAATCAACAAAAGCATTGTTACAATTTCTTTACCTTATAGCAATTATTTTTTTCAGGGACATTATGTAAGATAACAGAAGGTTATTCAAACATGATTTACTCAACTAATTCGTTTAACACTTACAATTTCAGGGGACAAACTCAAATTTCCAATACCCCTAAGCATACAAATGCAAGTATTTTTTATGTAAATGATTTACACGGCAATATGGCAAATATGAGCCGAATTTATAACGCTAAACAGAATTTCGACAAACAAAACCACGATGGGCAAGATGTTTTAGCACTGGGTTCCGGCGACATCTCAGCAGGAGCAAATATTAAACTTTTAAAAATTTCTAACGTATTCCTGAACGTAATGGGAGTTCTTGGAACAGCAGTCGGAAACCACGAATTTGACGCAGAACCGGAACAAATTGCAGAAATAAACAAGGGCGCTAAATATAAAATCATGGGCGCTAATGTAAACATTCAAGGTGAAAACAACCCGCTTCAGGGTAAAATTACGAAATCTTTCGTTCAAGAAATCAACGGCAATAAATACGGTATTATCGGTTTAATTCCACCTGACTTACACGAAAGAATTCGCGAAAACGGCTCAAGAAAAACTATAATACCATTCTCTAAAGAAGATTCCATTAAAGCAGTCCAAGAGGAAACCGACAAATTGAAAAACGACGGCATTAACAAAATCATCGTCCTTTCACACTGCGGTCTTGAGTTCGACAAAAATTTGGCGAAAAACACATCAGGTGTAGACGTAATCCTCGGTGCCCACACACACGAACTTATTAAAGATATCAAACATAACGAAAATTTATTCACATCAAAAACAGGAGAACCTGTAATCATTACGCAAGCAGGTAAAGACGGAGAACAATTCGGCATCCTTAACCTTGAATTTGATGAAAACGGCATAATTCAAAAAGCACAAAACAATGTCCAAAAATCAAACCAATTCAAACGTAACCCTATTTTAGAAAGAATTTTTGATGGCATTATCGGAAAAGCAACAGAAGTTGGTTACATTGAAAAAACCGTTCCGGCGCCTGAACACAGACTTGTCGACCCGAACCCGCACGCATTCTTAATTATGGATGCCTGCCGTGAAGAATTCGGCACAGATTTAGCACTTATCAACGCCGGTAACATCCGCGGTCACTTTGACGAGGGTAAATTAACCGAACGTAAAGTTTTTGAAGTTGTTCCTTTGAAAAACCGCATGGTAAAAATGAAACTTACGGAAGAAGAAGTTGTAAACGCGCTTAAAAACGGGGCGAAATCACTAATTAATCCTGGCTTCAAACCAAGTATCGTAATGCCGTCCGGCCTTGAATACACAATGAACCGCCAAGGCGAAGTTCTAAACGCAACATTTATCGACAAAGAAGGCAACAAACATGCAATCGACGTCAACAACCCGGACAAAACTAAAGTTTACACCGTAGCGACTGACGACTTCTTTGCAAGCGGCGGCGACAAACTTATTCCAAACAAAATTGACGAAGTTGACGAAAGATTTGATTTTGACAAAGACAAACTAACCTGCCAGTACATCAAAAAACTAGGCAAACCCGTTGAAATCAAAGACGACGGCAGAATTAAAATAGTAGATTAAAAAACGGGGCAATAGCCCCGTTTTTTATTTCTTAGAATTATTCTTCTGTTTCCCCCTTTCGTATGGTATTTCAACCTCGTACTGGCCTAAAACTATACCGTTTTATAGATCGTTTCTGAAGGAATATGGAACTTCACCCGAATAGTGAGTGGTACCGGAATAATTAATATCATTTCCTTTAATCTGAAACTCTTCTTTTCGCCTAATTTCAAAAGTTTGCCCATCTTTTGTCACCGTCAAAACTTCTGGTAAAGCTATTTCAGACGGCGGATAAGAATTTTTGTCAAATCCATTAAAATCACGAACAGCACTATATACATCTTTAGGGTTTACACCATCTGGAATTTCATAAGCATCAGCCGTTTGATATAAGAACACAGGCTTGCCATCCGGTCGCATGTCTAACATATAAACATTTTCTTCAGGTTCTTGCGTTGAATATGGAACCTCACCCGAATAGTGAGTGGTACCGGAATAATCAGGCATGCCGGAAGCTTCAAAGTCAGGTTCTTTATCAGAAAACATTTTAATTTCTCTTGGGGTATCTTGTTCTTCAACTTGCGACGGGGTTGAAACCAAAGATTTAGTAATCTCCATAATAGACTCGCGCATAAATGCTAGCCCAATAGCCGCAGCCCTTACCGAAAATTTTGTAGTATCATTTTGGACATGAATACCCGCAGCGCTAAAATTTACCTCACCGCCCATAATAAATCCTCCTTATGTTTTTATACTCTTCATTACGTAAGCCTTACTTCTATATAAAAACATTTCGTCGGACGAAATTTCACAAAGTTACGCCCCGCCACGCCATCCTATCCTATCCTATCCTATCAGGGATTATGAGCGGGTTTCGGGTATTTCGCAACTCACATTTACAAAAATTTACAATACGTAAACAGACGTCTAAATAGACAATTTATATCCACCACCGTAAATAGTTTCGATATATTTTTTGCCATTCGAAATTTTATCAAGCTTTGCACGTAAGTGGCGAATGTGAACACGGATTGTTTCAACATCATCATCAGGTGCGTAGCCCCAGATTTCTTTCAACAACTGTGCTGAAGAAACCATTGCACCGTGATTCTGAAACAACAAATTAAAAATATCAAACTCAATCGGCGTCAATTTAGCCGTTTTGCCACCAATTTCAACGCTATAAATTTCGGGTAGCAATGTAATTTCACCAACTGAAAGCAAATCGCGGGTTGCCGCAGATTTTGGAATTTGCGCAGTGCGTTTCAAAAGCGCGCGAACACGCACAAGAAGTTCATCCATTTCAAAAGGTTTTACAAGATAATCGTCAACCCCGATATCAAACCCCTTTACTTTATCATTAATCTGAGAAAGCGCAGTAAGCATTAAAATCGGGATTTCAGCAGTTTCAGAATTCTTGCGAATTCTTTGCGCCACCGTAAACCCGTCAACATCTGGCATCATGACATCTAACACAATAAGGCTGGGAATTTCCTGTTTCGCAAGAGCAAACCCTTTTACTCCGTCAAACGCCTGCAAAACCCTATACCCCGCGAGTTCAAGATTAACCTTAATCAACTCATTTATAGCCAAATCATCATCTATCACAAGAACTTTATTATTCATATCCGAATTCTAACCCCAACAAGGCTATTTTTAAAGACCGAATTTTACAATTCTTAATAAACCTATCAACGAAAAAGCCCGTCAAATCACAGCTTACACCCCTCTTAAAAAATTTTTACAAAAATTTTATTTTTCGCGTGTAAAAATTACATTTTTTCGATTTTTATAGTAATATATTAGTGCGTAAAATTTTACGCATTGTGTAGTATAAAACATTTTTATAGGAGGCTCATGAATTGGACGTAAGACAACCATTACAAGCGTTTGAACAAGACGGCGTAGAAGAAGTTAATCTCGGGCAACACGTACTAGCAGAATTTTTTGAATGTGACCCTAACACATTAAATAGCATTGACAAAGTTGAAAAGTATATGGTAGATGCAGCATTGGAATGCGGTGCAACTATCGTACAAAAGTGCTTCCATATGTTTAACCCGTACGGAGTATCCGGCGTAGTTATCATTTCTGAAAGCCATTTAGCAATACACACCTGGCCGGAGCTGGGATACGCTGCCGTTGATTTGTTCACTTGCGGTGACAAATGCGATCCAAAGGTTTCTTATGAGTTCTTGAAAAAGAAATTCCACTGCCAGAACGCAACTTTCACAGAATTGAAAAGAGGTATTCTGAACAAAAACACAATGAAAGTTTCAGAAAAACCTTTCGAAATTGCTGAACAAATTTGCGGCTAATCAGTGAATAATTAAAAAAATTAAAAATCGGCTCTCAGATGAGGGCCGATTTTTAGTAGTCAACCTACATGGCAATATGCTATTTTTTCATGTCCATGATAATATAGATTTAACAGACACGAATTGGAGAGGAAAAATGATAGGTTTACTATTGAAAATGTTGGGCGACCCTAACGAACGCAAAGTTAAAAATATAATGGGGATTATTGAACATATCAACGCGTTGGAACCACAGTTTACTGAATTATCAGACGAACAGCTCCGCGCTAAAACACAGGAATTCAAAGAAATTCTCGCAAAACGTAAGACATCGGAAGATTTCAATACTGATAGAAAACTTGAAAAAGAAGCTTTAGACAAAATTTTACCGGAAGCTTTTGCGACAGTAAGAGAAGCGGGCAAACGTGTTTTGAATATGCGTCACTTTGACGTTCAGTTAATCGGCGGCTACTTTTTACACAACGGTCACATCACAGAGATGAGAACCGGTGAGGGTAAAACCCTTGTTGCAACACTTCCTGCATACCTCAACGCATTAACAGGCAAAGGTGTTCACGTGGTCACAGTAAACGATTACCTTGCAAAACGTGACAGCGAGTGGATGGGTAAGATTTATGAATTTTTAGGATTAACAGTAGGCGTGGTGCTTTCTGGAAACCGCGGGCCTAACGAATACGAAGAAAAACGTTATGCATATAATTGCGATATTACTTACGGAACAAACAACGAATTCGGCTTCGACTATCTTCGTGACAATATGGCACAAAGCAAAGAAATGCTTGTTCAGCGCCCTTACAACTACGCAATCATCGACGAAGTCGACAGTATTTTGATTGACGAAGCGAGAACTCCACTTATCATCAGCGGTCGTCTTGAAAAATCCGCAGAAACTTATCTTTTAATGGCAGAAATCGCACCGAAACTTCAAAAAACAACCGATTACGAAGTTGACGAAAAAAACAAAAACGTTATTTTAACCGAAGACGGTATCGACCACGCACAGGATCTCCTTGGCGTAACAGATTTATTTGATGTTTCAAACCAGTACGCCCACCATCTTTTACAAGCATTGAAAGCAAAAGAACTTTACATCCGCGATACCGACTACGTTATCAAAAACGGAGAAGTTCAAATTGTAGACGAGTTCACAGGTCGTATTATGGAGGGCCGCCGCTGGTCTGAGGGCTTGCACCAAGCGCTTGAAGCAAAAGAAGGTGTTAAAATTCAAGACGAAACCCAAACGCTTGCAAGCATTACATACCAGAACTTGTTCAGACTTTACCCGAAACTTTCCGGTATGACAGGTACTGCAATGACAGAAGAAGCTGAATTCGGTAAAATCTACAACCTTGAAGTTACCGTAATTCCGACAAACAAACCTGATATCAGAGCGAATTATCCTGATAAAATTTATAAAACAGAGGTTCAAAAATACCTCGCTGCAGTGGAAGAAATTGCGGCTGTTCACGAAACAGGCAGACCGGTTCTTGTTGGTACAATCAGTATCGAAAAATCAGAGTTTGTATCAGAACTTCTCAAACGCCGTGGTATCAAACACAACGTATTGAATGCAAAACAACACGAACGTGAAGCTTATATCATCGCTCAGGCAGGACGTATCGGAGCTGTTACAATTGCGACAAACATGGCCGGCCGCGGAACCGATATTCTTCTCGGTGGTAACGCAGAGTTTCTTGCCAAAGAAAATCTTGATAACAAAGGGATTACACGCGAACACCCTGAATACGAAAACTTCAAAAATGTAGCACTTGAAGAAGCAAGAAAAATTACAGAAGCAGAACACGCAAAAGTTGTAGAACTCGGCGGCTTACACGTAATCGGTACGGAGCGTCACGAATCACGTCGTATCGACAACCAATTACGCGGTCGTGCAGCACGTCAGGGAGACCCTGGTTCTACAAGATTTTTCTTATCTCTCGAAGATAACCTAATGAGAATATTTGGTGGCGACAAAATCACTGCTGTTATGAATATGCTCAACATTGACGAAACAATGGAAATTGAATCGCCATTAATCACAAAACAAATCGAATCAGCGCAGAAAAAAGTTGAAACTTATCACTTTGACATAAGAAAACACGTCCTCGAATACGACGACGTTATGAATATTCAGCGTGAAAAATTCTACGCTCAGCGCCGCAAAGTCCTATTCGGTCAAAATCTTTCAGATGATATCGCCTATATGATTGAGCGCGAAGTCGACAGAATTCTACGCAGTTACATCGCCCCTGGAATGACTCCTGATGAGTATATTTTTGACGATTTAGTAACAATGATAAAAGAAATCCATTCGACAATCCCGCAACTTGCACAACTTGATGTGAAAGATGTTCAAGGAATGAAATTTGACACGATTTACGAAAAAGTAAAAGAACTTGCAATCGACGCATACAAAACCCACGAAGCGTCATTAATCAACTTTTATAACAGCGTTCTTGAAAAATACGATCCGAACTTCATCCCTCAACAACCATTCAGCGATGAAAACATGGTTCGCGGCCTTGAACGTGACATTCTATTAAAAACAATTGACGCAAAATGGATTGACCACTTACACAATATCGATATGGTTCGCGAAAGCATAGGACTTCGCGCTTACGGTCAAAAAGACCCGCTTATCGAATACAAAAAAGAAGCATACAACTTATTTAACAAAATGATGTATGAAATTCAGGGCGAAACAGTAAAATACCTCTTCCGTATGAAGTTTGGTATTCAAATCATGAACAACCCTGTTGAAGAAATGAACGAAGAATAGAAGGAAAAAGATAAATGTTAAGAACAGGTATAGTAGGACTTCCTAATGTCGGAAAGTCAACATTATTCAACGCGCTGACCAGCGCAAAAAATGCACAGAGCGCGAATTATCCGTTCTGTACAATCGAGCCGAATGTCGGAGTTGTTAACGTTCCGGATGAAAGACTCGAAATCTTGAAAAATCTTTGCAAAGCGCAAGAAATAATTCCAACAGCAATTGAATTCGTAGATATCGCAGGGCTTGTAAAAGGCGCAAGCAAAGGCGAAGGTTTGGGAAACCAATTCCTTCACAACATACGTGAAGTTGACGCAATAATTCAGGTTGTAAGATGTTTTGATGACGAAAACACAATTCACGTCGCAGGTAAAGTTAACCCGCTCGACGATATCGAAACAATCAACACAGAACTCGCACTTGCGGATTTGGCATCTGTTGAAAAACGTCTTGCACGTATTTCAAAACAGGCAAAAAGCGGTGACAAAGAGGCCGTTTTAGAAGTTCAAGTTTTAAACAAACTCGCAGAACTTTTAAACGAAAGCACATTCATCAACATCAACGACCATTTTGAAGAAGATGAAATTCCTGTTGCAAAAATGCTTAACCTAATGTCAACAAAACCTGTTATTTACGTTGCGAACGTTGCAGAAACCGACATCAACACAGGTAATGAATACACCAAACAGGTTGCGGAATATGCACGCAGCCACGGTGCGCAAACGGTTATAATTTCGGCGAGAATTGAAGAAGAACTTGCAGAACTCGGGCCTGAAGAAGCAAAAGAATACCTCGCAGAACTCGGCGTTGAAGACAGCGGTATAAACAGAATGATTAAATCAGTTTATACACTTTTGAACCTGCGCACATTCATTACCGCAGGCGAAAAAGAAATTCACGCTTGGACAATTCCTGCAGGAGCAAAAGCTCCACAAGCCGCAGGTGTAATCCACACAGACTTTGAAAAAGGGTTCATCCGAGCTGAAATCACACCGTATAAAGATTTTGCGGAACTCGGTTCTTATGTTGCCTGCAAGGAAAAAGGCGTAACCCGCTTAGAGGGTAAAGATTACGTCGTACAGGACGGCGACATAGTTCACTTTAGATTTGCAGTATAAAAAAAGGAGCCAAAAGCTCCTTTTTTTATAATAAATATGGTTTTTCTTCAATCGTTCCCAACAATTTTTGGCTATTAATAACGTGTAAAACATGTTCAGGTTTGATTGATTTGATACAAGGCGTATATTTTTGCCCTTCTTTCAAGCGCTTGCACTGTTTTTTCCAGCAGAATTTACATTCGATAAGAGGTTCGACGCAATAACCTTTCTGCCCGTAAGGACGTACATTTTCAGGGTTTGTAGAGCCGTAGATCCCAAGAGTTTTTACATCAAGACCTGAAGCGATGTGAAGCGGCCCCGAATCTCCGGAAATAAACAAATCACACAGCGAAAACAAGCACATACTCTCAGCAATAGAAAACTCGCCTGAAAACAACACTGCCTCCTCGAGTTTTTCAGCAATTGTGCTGTGATATTCTTTTTCCGCCGGCGAACCTGAAATAAAAATAGTTCCGCCATAAATCTGTTTTAATAAATTTCCCAGCCCAATCCAATTTTTAGCGGGCCACGCTCTTCCCTGACGATTGTTATCAGTTTGGCCGCCAGGTGAAAAAATAATAAATGGACGCGGATAATTTTCAAGCTTCTTTTTCATCTGCTCTAAAAGTTCATAATCCACTCCAAGTTTAAGATTTTTGGGCTGTTTAAGCTTAGGAAACGCCTGTTGTGCGGCAAGGAAAAATGCATCGACGACATGTTTATGTCCCATTGGAACCTTACCGAATTTTTCTTTCGGGTTTGCAATGAACGTCATAAAATTATTTCTAAACGCATTTGTAAGGTTCAAAACGACATCATAGTGTTCGTGACGAAGCTTAAGAGCCGTTTGCAGGTTATAAGAAAAATCTTTTTTACGCTTATGGTCAAATTCAATAATCTTATCAATATCCGGATTATTTTGGAGTACGTCAACATAACGTGATTCACAACAATAATGAACCTCATAATCAGGATACATTTCTTTTATCGCCTGTGGAATAATCGTTGTATGTACAATATCACCCAGCGCACCAAATCTTAATACCAGAATTTTCTTTATTTTGTCACCCATAACATTATAATAACATAAAAAATTGTTTCAGACCACTGGAATATATTTTGAATATGGTGTATAATAATACAGTACAAAGGAAAACTGATGTCATTTTTCAGCAAAATAAAAGAATTGACCAACAGAATAAACGAAGTGGAAAGCGCTGTATATTATCAAAAGCAGGATTACATTGAAATATACGAACGTAACATTGCGCTGGAAAAAGAACTTGCTCAACAGACAAAAGAACTGTCTATGGCCAATAAAAAAATGATTACTCTCCAGCATATCATTGATATGATGACATCTGCCAAACCTTTGGAAAATGTTCTTGATAATATCGTGAACAGTATATCTAATGAATTTGGCTATGTCCACGGCGCGATTTTGCAAAAAATGAAAGACGATAAGGGTGATTTTATTAAAATCATTTCTCAATCAAGCGACACCGCAATTGACAATTTGCATAAAGTTATTAACGCTCCGCTTTACACTTTAAGGCTGAATTATTCACCTATCGGGATTTACGCAGAAACTATGCGTTCCGGCGAAATCACGCAGACGCAAAATCTTGGCCAAACATTGCAGGAAATAATGCCTGCGATTACCGACGAACAATTAAGCCTTATTTTAGATAAAGAATATTGCAAATCAATGATTATAATCCCGCTAAGCTGCATGAATAAACATTTTGGCTGGTTTGTCGTTTTTTCATCACGTGATGAACTTGCAAGTTCAGAAACAGATTTTTTAAGCATTTTTGCAAAACAAATTGAAATGGCAATAACTATCGCACACCTGTTTTCAACTGTGAAAGAACAGGCTGTAACCGACGGTCTGACGGGGCTTTACAACCGACGTTACTTTGAAGAATACATGAAAAAAGAAATTACCCGTGCAAACCGTCAAAAACAACCGTTTTCGATCATCGGACTTGATTTAGACTTTTTAAAACAGATTAACGATAAATACGGCCATGCATTCGGGGATTTAGCCATAAAAACGCTTGCAGATGTAATAAAAAATAACGCACGTTCAATTGATATTGCTGCGCGTATGGGTGGCGAAGAGTTTAATATTATCTTACCGGGGGTAGATTCAAAAGGCGCAATGGTCGCAGCAGAACGTATTCGTAAAACCCTTGAAGCCGCAGAACTTGACACTATCGGACACATTACAGCAAGTATCGGCGTTGCGACTTACTTTGAACACACCGATAACGCAGAAGAACTCCTTGAACTTACAGATCAGGCTATGTATGAGTCAAAACGCAACGGCAGAAACCGCGTTACACTTGCGACCCCGATTTCCGAAACAAGCTGGCAGGAAATTGCGATAAATACATTTATCGATATTCTCTCAAAACACAACATGCCTGTAAATAGAGAGATTAAAAAAGAACTTTGTGAAAAACTAAAAACGTCAGAATCAAATACAATCGCGCAACAGCCTAAAGAAACGCTTTATCTTGTTGCAGATATGCTGACAAAATTATATAACCCTCTTCACGAAGACGGAGTTGTCAAGAAGAAAGTTTTAATCGCATCATCACTTGCAAAACGTTTTGACCTTACAAAAGAAGAAATCGATAACTTAAAAATTGCAATTCTTATGTACGATATCGGAAACTTGATGATTCCCCAAGAAATTCTTCAAAAAACAGGCCCGCTGACCGAGGAAGAAAAGAAATTTATCAAAGAACATCCGATTATTGCAGCACGTGATATCTTAAAACCAATCACCGTTGTTCAGGACATAATCCCGATTATCGAAAAGCACCATGAAAACTGGGATGGCAGCGGATATCCAAACAAACTTTCAAAAGATGAAATTCCAATGAGTTCGCAAATAATTCTTATAATTGATTCATACTTTGCGCTCACAGAAACCCGTCCGTACCGTGCAAAAATGTCAGAACAAGAAGCGCTCAACGTAATCAAACAGGATGCCGGCAAAAAATGGAACGCGGAACTTGTAAAAGAATTTATTGCAATCATCAAAAACGAATTGAAATAATGGAAAAAGAATTTATAAAACTAATAAAAACGACCCTCAATTCCGATTACATCGGCGACGATTGCGCATATTTGAAAGATTTAGGAATTGTAATTTCCCAGGACAGCCTTGTTGAAAATATTCATTTTTTGCGTAATAAGATAACTCCGTGGCAACTGGGCTGGAAAACCGCAAATGTTAATATCTCAGACATTTGTGCCAGCGGCGCAGAACCTAAATATATGACCGTCGCACTTTCGCTTCCCAAAGACATAACACCTGAGTTTATAGAAGAATTTTATAATGGTCTGAAAGCAGCGTGTCAGGGAGTCGAAATCGTAGGCGGTGACATAACCGGTGCAGAAAAAATCTTCATCTCTGCAACAGTAATCGGTAAAACTGCAGGACGCAACATAAGTTCACGCTCCAACGCCCAAATCGGTCAAAAAATAGTTGTATCAGGTATTCACGGCTCAAGTGCCGCAGGCTTAAAGCTACTTTTAAACAACCAACTCGACCCGAAAAAGCTTATCAAAACTCATCTGGAACCCGTTGCGCAACGAGAAATATCCACCCTAATTGCCAAAACGCAAACCACACCTTACGCAATGATGGATACCTCCGACGGACTTATGGATGCACTCTCACAAATAGCAGAAGGGAGCGGCGTTCAAATGTATGTAGATTTTGACAAAATCCCGTTTGATGAAGAGATTAAAATATTTCCTAACTGGCGCGACCTAATCCTTTTTGGCGGCGAAGATTACCAGCTTGTCGCAACTGTCGACACTCCGCCAGCAGGCGCAATCGTAATCGGCGAGGTACTCGCAGGTAAGGGCGTAAAACTTAATGGAAAAGAGTTTTCCAATGACCTAATCGAACAAAAACTCTACAAACATTTATAAATAAACAAAGGCGCAGCCTTACGGCTGCGCCTACAATCTATTCATACTTCGTGCAAATCTCAACTTTATCACATCGCAGTAACGTGATAATCATTCTCCACATTATGTGTTGTTGATGCAAAAAACTTGTTCAAAAATGATTCAAAATTTCTTTGCAAGCCTGCAACTTCTGCTTTTAAATCTGCAAAGTTTTCTTCTTTAGCCTGTGATAAAGCTTTTTCAAATAACTCGTCGTAATACATAATTTATACTCCTATTTACTAACATTCCCAATATCGGAATATTTTTCTCAAAACTTTAGTTTTTTTAAAAAATTTGTTACAATTATTTATCATGATATAGTAATTTATTGTTTTATAAATTATAATAATTGATTATAGAGGTTAATATGGCATTAGATTTTGGCATGAGTACCTACGACTATTATTCAAGCCGTAGAGATATGGAAGTTATAGCAAAGATAGTTGACACTTTAAAAGAAATTCTTGAAGAGGATTCAAAACAGCCGCAACCGCTTTTTCTTAAAATTTCTGATAATTTGATTATGAAAATTGCGCGAATGGCCGTTCAGGAACGCAAAAAAACATTCCTAATTGGTATTACCGGTGAAAGCGCTTCCGGCAAAACTGTTTTTGTTGATAACACTATTAAGGCCTGTGTAAAAAGGGAAAATCAAGGAATCTATACCGTAATCCGATGTGACGATTACTACAAAGATACCTCTAAAGAACTTAAAGAAGCAGGAAGCTATGAAGCTTTATTCAAAACAGGCTTTAGTTTTGACACCCCTGATGTTGTAGATTTAGAGCTGATGAAACGCCATCTTATTGATCTGAAATCAGGCAAAGATATTTACTCTCCACTCTACGACTTTGTAACCTGCGAATCAAAACTTGACAGTGTTCTCAAAAAACCAGCGCGCGTAATCTTGACCGAAGGTCTTTATGTATTAAACGAAAATGTACGCGACGTAATGGACGTAAAAGTTTACGTATTCACCCCGCTTGAAGTGCTAAAAGACCGCTGGTACAGACGTGCAGAATCACGTGGAAAAACAGGTGAAGCCGCAGACCTGCAGTTTGCAGACGTAAACAAAACCGCTCAACAATATATTCGCCCAACTTACCAGATAGCTGACGCTGTAATCAACGGCCTTGTAAGTCAAGAATATATTCAAGAAATTACGAACAAAATCTTAGAAAAACTTCGTGAAATAGAAATATAAAAAAAAGGCCTCGCAATGCGAGGCTTTAAAATTTTGTTAGGAAATAGGAATAAGGAATATAACTCTCTCTTATATATAAAGTATATACAACTAAGAGGATTTCAACAAACGTTAAACTTGTTACAATTCGCAATATTAGCCACTATGCTTTGCTATGAACTTCTTGGCATCATTAATCGGTATTGCAAAACCAATTCCAATGTTTGAAATATTGTTATCAGGGTTGTAAATAGATTGGTTAATCCCGATGACTTCGCCAGATGTGTTTAAAAGCGGCCCGCCGGAACATCCTGGATTAATTGCCGCATCCGTCTGAATTTTACCCTTTGCATAGTCAATTCTTGATATAATTCCCTGCGTCAAAGTTCCAGAAAACCCGAACGGATTACCGATAGTCAAAACCCTTTGCCCGATTTTCAGCCCGTCCGAATCCCCAAACTTAACTGTCTGAAGTTTCCCTTTTGGCTCTATTTTTATAAGCGCCAAATCTTTATTCTTGCCCATATTGGCCAAAACCTTTGCCTTATAAACCTTGCCGTCATAAGTCGTAACCTCTAACTCCTTTGACTGAGAAATAACATGAGAGCCCGTTAAAATCGTTCCGTCAGGATTGATAATACAGCCGGTTCCTGCTGTAAAACCATCAGAAATTATACCGTCAATCGTCACAATCGCAGGATTTATACGCTCGTAAACACTGATATAAATTTCTTCCTCTGCCGTATAACTAAACGCCTGCCCCATCGACAACATAAACAGACCTATCATCATTAATACAAATTTTCTCATTTTCTAACCCTCATTCATAACTATTTTTACCTGTGCTATAATGTTATAAAATAGGTATTTTAATAATATTAAGATATATTCTTGTAATTATTAAAGTTTTAATGTATAATTGTGTTGAAAGTACACTTCAAAAAATCAGGAGAAACGTAAAAAATGTCTAGAATTGATTTATTTAAACAACATTTAATCGAAAAAAGAGCAGTAAAAGTTATTGCCGGTATTGATAACTTTGATATCGAAAATATTAAAAAAGTAGTTTCATCAGCAGAAATTGCAGGCGCAAGCGCTATTGATATCTGTGCAGATGAATCAATCATCTCAGAAGTTAGAGAAATGACTTCATTACCTGTGTTCGTATCTTCAGTTGTTCCATCAGAACTTGCAAGAGCAGTTGAACTCGGCGCTGACGCTATCGAACTCGGTAACTTTGACGCACTTTACAAAAAAGGCATGGCTTTCTCTGCTAACGAAGTTATGAATCTTGTTAAAGAAACTTTGTCACTTCTTGGCGAAAATAGAGTATTCTTCTCAGTTACAATCCCTGGTGAAATCTCAATCGCTGATCAAATCGAATTAGCAAGAAAATTAGAATATATGGGTATCGACCTTATCCAAACAGAAGGTCACTACACAAATAAAGAAAACCTCGATGGCGTTAGAGGCTTGATGAACAGAGCTGAATTAACATTGTCAAACACAATTGAACTTTCAAGAAACATTGATATGGCAATTATGACAGCTACAGGTATCAACTCAACAACTGCACCATTTGCATTTGCAGCAGGCGCAAGCGCAATCGGCGTTGGTTCTTGCGTAAACAAATTGAACTCAGAACTTTCAATGATTGCAACAATTAAATCAATCGTTGAAATCGCAGCTAAAAACAAACAAGAAGTTCTTGAACTTGTTTAATTGAGTTAAAATATTTTCAAAGAGGCGGACGTTTTAAACGTCCGCCTTTGTTTTATCTGTAAATACAAAGAACATTTCCACTTACAGTTTGATTATTAGTGTTTAAAAGTCCTGTAACATATCCCATATACCAAACAGTTGAAGCATCTTTCTTAGAACTTGTTACAAAGTTATAAGAATCTCCAGAAGATAATCCCAAAAGATTTTTATTAACAAAAAGAGAAGCAGCTTCATCTTTCTCATCCCTTTTGATAGACAATGTCGCAT